>JAJKIL010000049.1 GCA_021154515.1 Niastella sp.
CACTGGTTGACCGGCAACACCCGCATGACCTGTTTTCTGAGTTATCAATTAGCTATTCACACGCATTTACAAAGAACATTGATGCATTTGTATATGTTGGCTACCCTGGCGAACCGGCTTTAGGCCCGGTTACTTTTATGCACCGCCCTTCTTCATTGGATAATCCTAATTCGCCTATCTCCCATCACTGGGTCGATGCCACGCATATAACCTTTGGCGTAGTTACAGCCGGCGTAAGGGCAGGCAAATTCAAGCTGGAAGGTTCTTCCTTTACCGGGCGTGAACCAAACGAGGACCGGTATGGCTTCGATAAACCCAGGTTTGATTCCTGGAGCGGACGTCTTTCTTTTAATCCCTCGATGAATTGGGCATTACAGGTTTCCCATGGTTATGTGAAAAGTCCTGAAGAATTACATCCCGATGAAAACATCCATAAAACAACCGCCTCGGCTATTTACAGTCTTGATATGGGTAACGAGAACTGGTTTAATGCAACTGTTCTTTGGGGAATGAATAAGCAAAAAGATCATGATGGCGAAAATGCATTTATGGCAGAGGGCTCCTGGCGCATGCGGAAAGCCACGATATATACCCGTTATGAGTTCACCGAAAAATCAGCCGAAGAACTGGTAGTGAATCCCACGTTTGAAGATCAGATTATTTTTGGCATTCATGCGTTCACATTTGGAGCTGGCTATGACCTGTTTGAACTGCATAAAACCCGGGTTGCCGCTGGTGGACAATGGAGTTTTTATGGAGCGCCGGCGTCCTTAAATACTTACTATGGTAAAAACCCAATGGCTATACAGGTGTACCTGAGAATATATCCGGCCCTGATGAAAATGAATATGAAGTAGCACCAGCTATCTCCTAATTTTATAAGTCTTTTCAGTAATTATATAACAATACGTGTATGCACAATTTATAATTTGCACGAGTAGTAAACTCCGTGAATTATGGATCATGAAAACCACGGGCATCATTCCCATCAACAAGCCATGGGAAATGCTCATGAACATCATCATACAGAGACGCAGGCATCTTCGGGCTCACCACATAAAATGGAAGATCAAAAGGGCCACGATGAACATGCGGGGCATCACACAGCCGACTTTTTAAAGCGGTTCTGGATATGCCTGGTTATTACAATACCTGTTTTATTGCTTTCGCAGATGATACAGCAATGGGCAGGATTTAAACTACGCTTTACAGGTGATAAGTATATATTACTTGCCATAAGCAGTTTTGTTTTTATCTATGGTGGAGGGCCTTTTCTTACAGGATTGGTAAGAGAATTGAAACACCGGGTGCCGGGAATGATGACATTGGTGGCTGTAGCCATCACTGCTGCCTACGTTTATAGCACCGCAGTTGTGTTCGGGTTGCCCGGTATGGATTTCTTTTGGGAACTCGCTACATTGATCGATATTATGTTGCTAGGCCACTGGCTCGAAATGCGCTCACAAATGGCAGCCTCCCGCGCCCTGGAATCATTGGTTGCTTTATTACCGGCGGTTGTACATATAGAACGAAATCAGGAAGTCACTGATATTCCTTTACAGCAATTACAGAACAACGATATAATAATCGTTAAGCCAGGAGAAAAAATTCCGGCAGATGGTTTGATAATTGAAGGCAGTTCCTATGTTAACGAAAGTATGCTAACAGGTGAAAGTGTTCCCGTACAAAAATGGAAAGATGAAAAAGTGATCGGTGGAGCGGTGAATGGAGATGGCGCTTTAAAGATACAGGTTACAGGAACGGGTAACGACAGTTATCTGAACAAAGTTATCAGCATGGTGCAATCCGCACAGGGAACAAAATCAAGAACACAAAACCTGGCAGGAAAGGTCGCCATGTGGCTTACCATTATTTCTATAAGTATAGGCATAATTACATTGGTTGTATGGCTTGCCGCCGGTAAAACACTGCCATTTGCACTGGAACGCATGGTAACAGTAATGGTAACCAGCTGTCCGCATGCCCTTGGCGTAGCCATTCCGTTGGTAGTAGCTATATCCACCACGCTTTCTGCTATGCACGGGTTATTGATACGTAACAGAACGGCGTTTGAGAATGCAAGAAAAATTACTACCATCATTTTCGACAAAACCGGTACCCTTACAAAAGGGTCACACGAAATACAACAGATCATCCCTTTAACCAATCAGTATACGCCAGATGAGATCCTTCAATATGCAGCAGCCATACAGCAAAATTCTGAACACCATATTGCACATGGAATTATTCGCAAGCTGAAACAAAAAAACCTGCCATTATGGAAGTCAACAGATTTCCGGTATATGCAGGGCGTTGGTGTTACCGGCTCAGTAAATGGTAAAAAAGTGGTAGCGGCAGGTCCTAATTATTTCAAGGAGCAACAAAAAGAGCCTCCTGTCATTCCAAACGAAATAGATCAATCAACAGATACTATAAATTATGTATTGATCGATGACACCCCTGCAGGGATCATCACACTGGCTGACAGTATCCGGGAAACATCGGCAAAAGCCATTGCTACGCTAAAGGAAATGAAGATCAAATCTTTTTTACTCACAGGCGATAACGAAAAAGTAGCTGCTGCTGTAGCGCAAAAGCTTGGTATGGATGGATACCTCGCCAATGTATTACCACATGAAAAGCAAAGTAAGGTAAAAGAATTCCAGGATAAAGGAGAGATCGTTGCAATGACCGGCGATGGGGTCAATGATGCACCGGCGCTGGCACAGGCCGATGTTGGTATAGCCATTGGTTCGGGTACCGATGTAGCTGCGGAAACAGCCGATATAATTCTTGTGAACAGCGACCCGCAGGATGTGGTGCAAATGATCGCCTTTGGCCGTGCTACGTACCGTAAAATGGTGCAGAACCTGGTATGGGCTGTTGGATATAATATAATAGCCATTCCATTAGCTGCAGGTATATTATATCCTGCGTTTATGTTAAGTCCTGCTATGGGTGCAGTATTAATGAGTGCAAGTACTATTGTAGTAGCTATAAATGCCAAACTTTTGAAGGTAAATTGAATGCACGCGATAAAACAAAAAGCTTCAGGTCCAAAGGCCTGAAGCTTTCTTATAGATGACAGTGTTGAGAGTTAAGAGTTAACAGCTCTATTATAACCAGATCTTTGCCGGTTCCTGGTTGAAAAACGGTTGGCTGACTGTACAGTATTACCGGTTGCTCTGAAGACCGGCCGGCTGTCACCAGTACTACCTGCGTTCTTAAATGGATGTTCGTTTTCTACAGGGATTGCTTTCTTGATCAATTTCTCAATATCGCGCAAATATATTCTTTCTTCCTGGTCACAAAACGAAATAGCCATGCCACTTGCGCCTGCCCGGCCTGTACGTCCTATTCGATGTACATATGTTTCGGAAACTTCAGGAAGATCGTAGTTGATAACATGCGACAGTTCATCGATATCTATACCTCTTGCAGCAATATCGGTTGCAACCAGCACCTGTATCTGTCTTGATCTGAATTTCAACAACGCTGATTGCCTGGCCTGTTGTGATTTATTGCCATGAATAGCAGCTGCGGTAATTCCGGAACTATTTAATTCCTTGGCCACCCTGTCTGCCCCATGTTTGGTACGCGTAAACACCAGCGTCATAGGAATGTCGGCATTAAACAGCAAATGCTTTAACAAAGATTGCTTACTGGTTTTTTGAACAAAATAAATGGCCTGACGAACGGTTTCAGCAGTAGATGAAACAGGCGTTACTTCTATATGAACAGGGTTCATGAGTATCGTATTTGCCAACTGGCGAATAGCGGGGGCCATGGTTGCAGAAAAGAAAAGCGTTTGTCTTTCCCTGGGAACTTTGGCAATGATCTTTTTAACATCATGTACAAACCCCATATCAAGCATGCGATCAGCTTCATCCAGGATCAATAACCGAATACTGCTCAGGTTAACAAAACGCTGATTCACAAGATCGAGCAAACGCCCGGGTGTAGCAACTAAAATATCCACTCCTCTGCGAAGCGTGTTCACCTGTGTTTGTTGCGAAACGCCTCCAAAGATCACGGCATGCTTTAATCCGGTAAATTTTCCATAAGCATCAAGACTTTCCTTTATTTGAATAGCCAATTCCCGGGTAGGAGTAAGAATGAGTGCTTTTATAGTATTATTAGGTTCTTTTGAAACCAGCTTTTGTTCATGTAATATTTGAAGCACAGGAATGGCAAAAGCGGCCGTTTTACCGGTGCCTGTTCGTGCGCAGCCAAATAGATCTTTACGTTGAAGAACGAGTGGAATTGCTTGTTCCTGTATAGGTGTAGGAGTAGTATAACCTTCGTTGGTAAGAGCTCGTAAAATGGGCTCAATGACGTTTAATTTTTGAAATGACAATGGTTGAAATTTTAATAAATAATAGTAGGTAAGCTGTTGATATATAACAGGTTCCAGGCTTAGAATCTTACCTTCACAAATGTTGAAAACCCGAAATCAAGATAGGTGCAGGGAGGAAATAAGTTTCGCAAAGGTATGTAAATAATCTTGATGGGTGAAATTATTTTTCTATAGCTTATTTAACACAATTTAACAAGAATCCTCTTTCTCAAAACGGCCCGTTAATTGCTGAATTAATCCCCTGGTTAACCGAAAATTAATTACAGCAACGTTTCTTGCCAGGTACTATCTACCATTTTTTCATTTTAAAACCAGATCCGTTTTTATGCAAAACAACCAGGCACATGCGCAGCGGGGCGTTACACTAACCCTGCTCGCACTTATCCTTATGTGTTCCATTCCGGCCTTTTCCCAAAAATGGCGTTTGATCACACCTTCTTATCCCACCGCTGATGCTCCTGTTATTGGCATTTCCGTGGCCGACTCCGGCGCCACGGGCGATGGGATCACCGATGTTACTAACATTTTCCAGCGTTCGCTGAACACCCTGAGTAAAGCGGGCGGTGGCACTTTGTTCGTTCCTAAGGGGAAATACGTTATCAAGGGTAATCTTACCATTCCTAAAGGTATTACCCTTCGGGGCGAATGGCAACAACCCGTAAAAGGCCAGCCGCTTGTTGGCACCATCTTGATGGCATATGCCGGTCGCAACAATACCAATGCGGCCGCCTTTATCACTATGCAACCATCGGCCCAGGTGCAGGACCTCTCCATCTGGTACCCGGAACAGTTGCCCGATAACATTGTTCCCTACCCGCCTGCCATCCTGTTTGGTCAACCCAATTACTTTGGTAATGAGTTCTGCAATACCAAAAATCTCACCCTGGTAAATGCGTATGATGGTATAGTGTTCTCTGTTGCCAATGGCGGTACCTGTCCGGTTATCTGGAACATTTATGGTACGCCATTGCACAAAGGTATTCAGCTTGACAACATTGTTGATGTGGGCCGGGTGCAATACCTCGACTTCTCTCCTTTATACTGGTCCGGGTCAGGACTGGCCAATGCGCCGGCTGCCGGCAGCGGTTATGCCAGCTGGATCTACCAGAATGGCGCTGGTATTGTAATGCGCCGTAACGACTGGACCAACACCGCTTTTGTAAACGTTGAAGGCTATAATGTGGGTTTCTGGGTTTCGGAATCAGTTGCCAATCCGGGCACTTTTCCCAATGGCAGTAACTATTCCATGAACTTTTCCAACTGTAATACGGCCGTGCAGGTAGATGGACTGCAAACCGTAGGCATCATGTTCTCCAGGGTGAACATCAGCGGTTGCGCTTCGGGTTTTGTGCTGAATCCCTATTCAAAAAAGGGCGCTGTTCAATTACATAGCTGCACCATTTCCGCTACCAACAATGCCATCTCCATTGATTCTA
>JAJKIL010000050.1 GCA_021154515.1 Niastella sp.
AAACACCGGTAAATTTCTCTTTGGCTTCCACATAACGCCGTTGTTCTACGAGCGACTGCCCCCAGGCTAACAATACTTTGGGGTCTTTGGGCGAAAACTGGGCGGCTTTGCCGAAGTCTTTTTCCGCTTCGCGGAACCGGCGGGCATCTTTTTCGGTATTGCCCTTTTTAAAATAAAAATCAGTGCTGTCAGTTTGCGAATAAACACTGTGGGATATTAATCCTAACATTAAGATACCAGTAAGGGTTTTCATAGATATGCTCTTTTCTTATACACAAAAATCAGTTACTTCAATACTATAGCTCCCAACGGCGGCAGATGCACATTTATTTCATACATATTATCATTTTTATCTAAACTTCTCGTGTGGATCTCCGGATTGAACACATTTCCGGTTCCCCAATATCGTTTGTCGTCGGAATTAAAGATCTCGCGCCACTCTGATTTTCCGTACGTATACACTTTCCAGTCGTGCCGTACCACCGGGGTAAGGTTTAAGATGATCAGGAGGTCATTGGCGGGGTCTTTCCCTTTACGCCGGTAGGCTACTACGCATTCGGCGGGATGGTTAAGGTCGACCCATTCAAACCCGTAAATATTAAATTGGTTTTCATACATCGCGGGTTCATTACGCAATAAAAAGTTCAAATCGCGCACGCAATCCTTCATCAAACGGTGTGGATCAAACTGTAACAGTTCCCATTGCAGCTCACTTTTGTAATTCCATTCATGGGTATCGCCAAATTCATTACCCATGAATAAGAGTTTTCCGCCGGGATGTGTAAACATATACGTGTACAGGGTGCGCAGGTTGGCAAATTTCTGCCATTCATCGCCCGGCATTTTAAAGATCATCGGGCTTTTACCATGCACTACCTCGTCATGACTCAGGGGTAATAGAAAGTTTTCGTCGTAATAATACATCATGCTAAAGGAAAACTTATTCTGGTAGTGGCGCCGGTAAATGGGATCCATTTTAAAATAATCCAATGTGTCGTGCATCCAGCCCATCATCCATTTCATGCCAAAACCCAACCCGTTTTGAAAAGTGGGGCGCGATACGCCGGGCCAGTCGGTAGCTTCCTCGGCAATGGTTTGTACATCGTGAAAATCGCGGTAAATGCTTTCATTTAAATCTTTAATAAAACTAATGGCTTCAATATTGCCATCGCCGCCATATTCGTTGGGTTCCCACTGGCCGTGGGTACGCGAATAATTTAATTTCAGCATGGAGCTAACAGCATCCACCCGAATACCGTCGATATGAAATTTATCGAACCAGAAACGCGCGCTGCTGATAAGGAACGATTTTACCTCTCCCCTTTTGTAATTGAACACATAACTGTTCCAGTCGGGGTGAAAGCCTTTGCGCATGTCGGCATATTCGTAGGTGTTGGCGCCGTCGAACATAAACAGGCCATGCGCATCGTAAGGAAAATGCGAAGGCACCCAGTCGAGTATAACGCCAATGCCTGCTTCATGAAAAGCATTCACCAGCTCCATAAAACGCTGCGGATCGCCAAAGCGTGAGGTGGGTGCAAAATACCCTGTTCCCTGGTATCCCCAGCTTCCATCGAAGGGATGTTCCATCACGGGCATAAACTCCACATGGGTAAAGCCCATTTCCTTTACATAGGGAACCATCAGCTCCCGTATTTGATCGTAGGTGTTATAAGATTCTTCATCGTGCTTATTCGGCCGCATCCAGCTGGCGAGGTGCACTTCATAAACGCTGCAGGGCGCATTCAGCGAATTGTGGTGGCCGCGGTTGTTCATCCAGTCGTCATCTTTCCAGGTATATTCCAGGTTCCAGGTAATGGAAGCCGTGTTGGGTCTCTTCTCCCAGAAGTTGGCAAAGGGATCGCCTTTGTCGATCCTGACGCCCTTAAAACCATCGATGTGATATTTATATACTTCGCCTTTGGTCAGGCCGGGGATAAATCCTTCCCAGATGCCCGATTTATCGAGCCGCACAAACAAGGGGTGGCTGGTGGGGTTCCAGTCGTTGAAGTTACCTATCAGGGAAACGGCGGTAGCATTGGGCGCCCATACGGCAAAATAGTAGCCTTTTTTACCCAGCACTTCAATTTCGTGTGAGCCAAACTGATCGTACAACCGATAATGAGTGCCCTGTTGAAAATTGCGGATGTCATCTTCCGAGAAAAACGAATAGTTCCATACTGCTCTTGTACTGTCTACGAAATGAACCTCTTCATATTTTTTTACTTCCATAAGCCTGTTCTGTTTGTTTTGATCCTTTTACTTGTCTGGTATATTATGACCAGATATATATGAAACTGCTTTAACGATAAATTAAGATACCGGGTTGTTAAATTCCGATTACATTCCAGACATTCGTTCAATCACCAGGGCGTACGGGCAAACTAATTAAACACGTTAACCAGGAACAACGGCTTAGCGCCTGCGTCCCTTACTTTCCCATGAAGAAAACAACCTTACTACTAGCCCTGGTATTGATTATTTCCTTTCCTGTTTTAGCCCAGCAAGCCACTCTTAAAGGTACAGTAATTGATACTTCAGAAAAAAGAAACCTTTCCAATACAATTATTGCATTATTGAGGCCAGCCGATTCGGTGTTGGTATCTTTTACCCGTAGCAATACTGCAGGGCAATTTTCACTGCAAAAGTTACCGCCCGGTAAATTTATTGTTATGGTTACCCGCCCGGCTTATGCGGATTATTATGACCGGGTTGACCTGCCATCCGGCGCCACAATTGATTTAGGTAAGATTTCCATGACCTTAAAAAGCCAGTTGCTGGCAGAAGTGGTGGTGCAGCACAAACTGGGCGCTATTCGCATCAAGGGCGATACCACCGAGTATATGGCCGACAGCTTTAAGGTAAGTGCGGGCGCCACTGTGGAAGATCTGTTGAAAATATTACCCGGTATTCAGGTAGACAAAGACGGTAAAATAACCGCTCAGGGCGAAACGGTTCAGAAAGTACTGGTTGATGGGGAAGAATTTTTTAGCGATGACCCCACCATTGCCACCCGCGGGTTAACCGCCGATGCCGTTGAAAAAGTGCAGGCATTCGATAAAAAAAGCGACCAGGCCACCTTTACCGGCATCGATGATGGACAGAAAAGCAAAACCATCAACCTGCAGTTAAAGGAGGATAGAAAGAAAGGTTATTTTGGAAAAGTGGAAGTTGGCAGCGACTTCAATAAATACTGGAACAACACCGGGATGTTTAACGCCTTTAAGGGAAAACGCAAGTTTTCGGCCTATGGCATTATGTCGAACACGGGTAAAACGGGTTTAGACTGGAATGAAGGCATGAACTACGGGTCTGGCAGTGACATGGAAGTGAACGCCGATGATAATGGTGGCATGAGTTTCAATTTTAGCGGAGGCGATGGTGAATTTGGCAACAGTAACTACTGGGGTGAAGGCCTGCCCAAAGGATGGAATGGCGGCCTGCATTACAGTAACAAATGGAATGGCGACAAAATACACCTGAACGGAAATTACCAGTATAATAAACTGAATTCGGATGCCCAGGGCAATACCTTCAGTCAGAATATCATTGGCGATACAATTTTATATACGAATGAATTTGGCAACAGTTTCAGCACCCGCGATCGCAACCGGTTGGATGCGTTGTATGAAGTGCAACTCGATTCCTCCTCTTCTTTAAAAGTAACGGCGCAGGGTTCGCGGGGAAATACCTTCAGCCAAAGTACCAATCACCAGGAATCATTGAGCAACCTCCTGGGCAGCGATACATTAAGTGTGATCGACCGCCGCACCACCCTCGATGGTGACAATAAGAATTTCAATGCATCTCTGTTATGGCGACAGAAGTTCAAAAAAAAGGGCCGCACCATTTCGATCTCGGCTAAACAGAATTATACGGAATACGCATCCAAAGGCATTTTTGGTTCGGATAACAGGTATTATAAGCAGAATGTAGTGGACAGCATCAAAATACTGGACCAGCAAAAGCTGAGTGAAAGCAGCGCCTCCGCCATCAATGCCCGTGTTTCGTACACCGAACCTTTGAGTAAAAGATCGTTGCTGGAATTTAACTATAGCATAGATAACAACCACCGGCAATCCCACATCACTACCCTGGAAAAGGACGCTGTAACGGCGAAAGAATATGGGAAACAGATCGATTCCCTGAGCAATGATTACAGCTTTAATGTGCTCACGCAATCGGGCGGGATCAATTTTCGCTATGCCAAACCCAAGAAGATCAATTACTCGTTCGGGATGAATATTTCCAATGCCGCCTATACGCGTAAAGACATCAAAGGCGACTCCATTGCCAGTTACAGTTTTACCAATTTCTTTCCGCAGGCTAATCTAACCTGGACTTTGGGCAGCAGCGCAAGCATCCGGTTTAATTATAACGGCGCAACGCAAGCGCCTTCCATTGACCAGATACAACCCATCCGGGATATCACCAACCAGTTGAGCATCCGGGAAGGCAACCCCAATCTGGAACAGGCCTTCCGCCACAGGTTCCGACTCTCGTATGACAGTTATAAATTGATGACAGAACGCAGCATTTGGGGCAGTGTAAACTTTACCACTGTTCAACACGATTTCAGTACCAATAACTTCATAGACCTTAGTACCGGGCGCAAGATCTCACAGCCCATCAACGTGGATGGCAACTACCAGAGCAACGGTTATTTTGGTTACCAGCGAAAGGTAACAAAATGGGGGTTGCGCCTTGGCGGGCGTGGACAGTTCAACCTGAACCACAATACCAACCTGATAAATGGCCAGGCGAACGAAAACAATAGCTATTCTTATGGCGCCGGACCTAGTTTGAATTATTATAAAGAGAAGAAATTCAGTATCTGGTTATCTACCAATTTCAGCAATAATATTTCCAAAACATCGCTCAATAACGCGGTAGTTACCCGGTACTGGACGCAGAACCATAATGTAGATATTTGGATATTCCTGCCCTGGAGACTGGAGCTGGGCAGCGACTGCGAGTTCAACCTGCGGCAAAAGACCAGCGTTTTTGAAAGGAATAATAACTCCATCAAATGGGATGGCCATATAGACCGGAAGTTATTTAAGAATGATGTGGCCCGCCTGCGTTTTTCTGTTCATGACATCCTGAACCAGAACATCGGGTTTAACCGGAATATCAACAGCAACTTTATTTCAGAAAGGACCTACAATACCATCAAACGGAATTTCCTGGTAACGTTCATCTGGAATTTTAGTAAGAACGGTAAACCGATGGAATGGTAAATTTAAAGGCAGAAGGCAGAAATTAAAACCGAATAAAAAATCTCAAATGAAATCACTAATATATATACTAGTGTTGTTGGGCTTCTCTTCTACACTGTTTTCTCAACAACAATTTATAACGCAGGGAAAAATTGAGTACGAACGCAAAACCAACCAGCATGCCTTTCTGGATGAGAACAGCGCCTGGGATGAAATGAAAAGAAAAGCGCTGCCCAAGTTTGTTACTTTTTATTACGACCTTACTTTTAAAGATGATAGAACTTTGTTTAAAACAGGCCGGGAGCCGGAAACAAAGCAAACGAAGAACTGGGGTATATTCGATTCGGAGAATACGATACTTACCAAATTAGATAGTAATAGTTTATTAACGCATAGAAGCTTTTATGGCGAAAATTTCCTGGTGTCTGATTCGCTGCGTCATATCGAGTGGCGCATTTCGCCGGAAATAAGAAAGATAGCCGGTTTTGATTGCCGCAAGGCGGTGGGCAAGGTGATGGATTCCATTGTGGTGATCGCATTTTATACCGATGAAATTGTAACAGGTGGCGGACCGGAATCTTTTAATGGTTTACCGGGCATGATCCTGGGCCTGGCCATTCCGCGATTGCATACCACCTGGTATGCCACCAAACTGCAGCTGGTTGAAGTGACCGATAAAGACCTGGTAGTGCCCAAAAAAGGAAAAAAATTAACCGGTAATGAATACCGCACGCAAATAAAGGACCTGATGAAAAATTGGGGCCCTGATGCCGTCAAATTTCAATATGAGTTTTTACTGTAAGCCACCAAATGTTTAAAGTTCATTAAGGTTTTATTACCAGTCGTACACTTTTTGTATACCGGGAAGGGGTTAACCCTGTAAATTTTTTGAATGCACTGGTTAAAGTATTCCGGTTTTGAAAGCCACAGATCAATGCAAGACCTTTCATGTTCAAATCGTTTGCCAGGCCTTCCTTAATAAGATTTTCACAATACTCTATCCGGAACTGGTTCAGATAATCAGTAAAACGTAAACGTTTTTCCTGATTTAAATAAGCTGACAACAGATAGGCCTGTACCTGGATATCATCGGCCAGGCTTTTTAGGGTATATCTGCAACGCAGATATGGCTTTTCTTTAAACATGAACTCTTTCAACCGTTCAGCAATGTCACTTATCTTTTCAGGACTCAAAACATGTGCATTAAAGCTTGAGATCCTTTTTTCAGTCTCCGGTGAGAAGGTTAGGTTATGGTGTCGCATACCAGTAAGATTTAATTGATTGGTTACGCTTGTGTGTAATACCTGTAACAGGGAACTAAGCTTTCTTTGTGGGAATAGGAAATAATATTAGCGGGAATACGAAGTAAAAAGTATGCTGGTGTTTGTAGTACAATTTACCATCTCTCACCAACATCGCCTAATTTATATAGGTGATTTTTATCTGTTCACAGTTAAACGGAACCGGCTTTACAGTTAATTAAAAAAATAATCATAACATTGTATGGCGAACTGAATTAATACGTTTAAGGCAATGGATAATTCGCTCAAAAATTGCCAGTTCAATATTTACCCACAGTGCCCTGCATTATAGAACGTACACCCTCCTTGTGAGAACAACGGGCTTTACAATCATTTCACAATAATTTGAGTAAATTCAATCAAGTGTAATCTATTGAATTATTGGTGATCTATTTTTAGTGACTCTACATTTATTGACCAAAAAACCTGACTATGAACTTCCCGAATACAGTCGTAACTAACAAACTGTTTAGTTACGACTCCATTACTGGCCAATTGGATAAAATATTCGTGCATCCTGATTTCAGGAAGTCAGCGATCCTGAAAAAGTTCCTTTCTTATATTGTTCATGAAACCCTTATTGGCAGGGCGCATTGTATAAAGGAATATACAATAGCAGTACATGTACTCGAAAAGCCAGTTAGTTTTAATCCGCAGAAAGATTGCATTGTTAGAATTCATGCCGGCAGGTTGCGGCTGGGATTGACCCATTATTATTCCGGAATGGGTTTCAACGACCAGATCGTGATCGGTATACCCAAAGGAAAGTATGTGCCTGTTTTTATGGATCGCCAACAATTGATCGATGAAAAGAGAACGCTCACTTTAACCCGGGAAAGGGAACCGGCCCTTACTGATCCTGAACCGGTGTCATTTGCTATTATGCCATTGATCTGCACCTCGGATGGCAAACTGATAAAAGCATTTAATGACAACCTTTGTTTGCAAATGTGCACCATGCTGTCGCAATTGAAGGAAGTATCAGTGATCGCTTACCAGGCCATAAAGAACCTTGCTGCCAGGTACCTCGACCTGAAAGAACTGGGCGCCATAGTTGGCTTCAACCATATAATTACCGGTGGAACTCAATATGTAAAGGACAGGATCCGCATAAACCTCCAGATCATAGACAGCCGTAATTACAAACAATTATGGTCAAGGATCTTTGAAAGTAAAGTAACTGCTACCAACCTTTTTGATATCCAGGACGAGATCTGTCAGCAAACCATCATTCAGGTACAACGCCTGGTAAACGTATATTAGGCTAATCAACACCCCCTACTCCCTTCGATTTTTATGTGTTTAATCTTGTTATGCTCATGAAAAGTTTTTTTCAGAATTTGATATATGTCTGTGCATAAATAAGGCATCGCAATTTTATAAACTGTAGTTTCACCGAACGAATTATCCCAATTAACCGCTCCCGCCGCTACCTGTAACTATCTAAACTCTTCACCGACATAACCCGAACAAACTTTTCATAATTACAGGAGGCCAAAAGTCTGCTCGCAGTCTGCTGTACTTACCATATTAAAACCTAACATCATGAGCACAAGTCAAACCTCTGCTGTTCCCAAAATGGCATCCAGTGAATCGCTCAGGCCCTTTCAGTTCCTTGTTCCGCAATCGGAACTCGAAGATCTGATACGAAGGCTTAAGGCAACGCGCTGGCCCGAAAAAGAAACTGTGACCAATTATTCACAAGGTGTACCCTTAGCAATGATGCAACAAATAGCCCGTTACTGGACTACTGATTATGACTGGCGAAAAATTGAAGCAAAGCTCAATTCCTACCCCAACTTCCTTACAGAAATTGACGGGCTCGATATTCACTTCATTCATGTTCGCTCCAAACATGACAATGCGTTACCGGTGATTATTACCCACGGATGGCCGGGCTCTGTAATAGAGCAAATGAAATTGATTGAACCATTGACCAATCCTACTGAGTATGGCGGAAACGCAGAAGACGCTTTTGACGTGGTGATCCCTTCCCTGCCCGGTCATGGATTTTCAGGTAAGCCTGCTACTCCAGGCTGGGGCCCTGAACGCATTGCCAACGCCTGGGCTGTGCTGATGGACCGCCTTGGATATAAAAAGTATGTTGCACAAGGTGGAGACTGGGGTTCCATGGTAACAGACCTGATGGCTGCACAGGGACATCCGGAACTCATGGCCATTCACAACAACATGCCTGGCGCTGTTCCGACCGAAATAGATAAACAGCTCTGGGCCGGTACTGTGCCAGCTGGTTTATCTGCCGATGAAAAGAAGGCTTGCGAAGAACTGGTTTTCTTTTACAAACAGGTTTATTATGCTTTTATTATGGGAACTCGTCCGCAAACCCTCACAGGATTAGCTGATTCTCCCATCGGCCTCGCCACTTTCCTGCTTGATCACGATGCAAAAAGTACGGCGCTCATTAACCGTTCCTTCGAAGGAAAAACAGAAGGGATTACAAGAGATGATGTGCTCGACAACTTATCGCTTTACTGGTTCACCAACACGGGTGTTTCTGCTTCCCGGTTGTATTGGGAAAACAAGCTTGGCTTTTTTGCTCCAAAAGGTGTAAATATTCCGGCGGCAGTGAGTGTTTATCCCGACGAGTTATATCCCTGTCCACGCAGTTGGGCCGAAAAAGCTTATCCCAAACTGATGCATTACAACAAACTTGATAAAGGCGGCCACTTTGCTGCCTGGGAACAACCCAAATCATTTGTGCAGGAATTGCGCACTGCATTCAAATCGTTACGCTGACATGTAATAAAAAGAAAAAGGGACGCCGTTGCTATGCGTCCCTTTTTAAATTTATATTGTTTGTTGTTACTCTTTCACTTCTTTGGAGATCTCATCGATCAGGAGGCGGCTTTGTTCCAATACTATATGATACCTTTCCAGGATATCCAGTATAAAGGCGTCATACGACAGGTAGTTGCGTAATTGATGGCTTTGCTTCAATAATGTTTTCAGGTTGTTGTCTGATTTGTCGGCAGACGTCAGGTTATTTTCCAAAAAAGCAGCCAGCCGGTTAACTTTAAAATCGCTGAACATATTCGTAGCCCGTAAAAGCATAGGTATTTTTTCCTGGTACAGGTCAAGGATATCATTCAGGAGCTTTTTATCGGCAATCACATATAACTTTCCTGCAGATTTCATTCCCTGAAAGCGACTGTCATTTGGTTGCAGATCGGCGGTATTGTATAAGGTATTCCAATAATAGGGAATGCTATCCGAGGTTCCCTGATCAACAGCCAGCCGTTTAAAATACCGGAAGCCATTGAGTGTTTTTATATATGAGGTGGAATCATCCGATAATTCTTTGATATCACTTTGCAGGTCTTCTTTTAAGCCTAATAAAAACTCATCCTGTAAGTGACGATCCTCTCTTTTTTCAGCCCGTTCGTGCAGGTACAATGACAACGATATGGCAAATACGATGATAAATATCTCGAGGATGATCTCCGCCACTTTGTCTTTCCAGTGTTTTCTGGGATCGGTTGCCACTTTAAGAACCTTTTTGGTATGTTTAATAATTTCCTGCTCGGCCATAAGATACAGTTAGTTTTATATTCAAATATATACAAAAACGCCAGGAGCGACAAGTTCCCGGCGTGGTGTAATGTATTGGTGTTTTTTGTAATTTAATGTTGTCTACGGCATTAAAAAAATATCGATCAATTGTTTATTGTCCTGCCGCCAGCGCAACCAGCCGGTAATAGGATTCGCGCACTTGTTAATATAGTTACGACAGGGTTGTCCTTCGTAGGGGTTATTATCGCTGTTATAAAAACAATCGTACTGCACTTTTACCCAGTCGCCCTTAACCTGCATGGCGCAAAACATTTCTTTACCAGCCGGAATGGAAACGGTATCAGCCAGATCGCTTGGGTCTTTTCGCACCAGGCCAATAGGTGTTCTGGTTGAATCGGAGGTGGTTTTGCGTCGGATGCCAAAAGAACTTTCAACGTATTGTTCCCAGGTTTTGAATTGATAGTCTTTTTCCCGTGGCAGCCATTTTACCTGTGAGTAGTTGATCAGCACGCGGTATGCCCTGTCGGTTTTACCGGTACAGGCAAAATGCATCAATCCATACTCGGGATCAAAAACACAGGAGCACACATTGTTCAGGCTGTCGTATTTTTCGTACATGTCTACCAGTTGAGGCTCGCCTTTTAGCAGACTATCGTCATACAGGGAGAATTTTAATGGCACTATAACCATGCCTATACCCAATGAAGAAACGTCGTTGTCGATATTGCAGCGGCCATCAAAATGAGGTATGAGGGTTGTTGTGCTGCTGTCTTTCCTAACGGGAATGATCTCTTTTTTAATAGGACCTATCTTATTTTTATTGTCGGCACAGGAAAAAAGGCTTACAGCCAGTACGGCTACGATCAGGTTTTTCATTGTTGGATGTATGTTGTTAGTCTAAGGTATTTGGCGTTTACTGGTAATGGATTGGCGTGTAAAATATAAAAAGGGTTTGTAATTCAAAAACTTGCGCGGATAATAAAAACTACTACGGAGAAGTACGATGCATCTTCCAAATCTTTCCACATACCCTTATTAGGCCCAATTATTGATTTGTCCCACATATAAACATACCTTACTTTATGAAAAGAACCTGTAGTGTTGCGGGCAACACGCTTTTTCCTATCCTTGCTATCGTATTATTACTGTCTGGCTGTAAAAGAGATCTTGATTCAGCCACCAATGAAAAAACCAAATTGGCCGCTGCAGGGTCGTATACGGTGTTCACCACCCAACGGCCAACCACAACTGATTCTGACACCCCCGTTGAATTGGGAATGAAATTCAAATCGACTGTTTCCGGAGAAATTACAAAATTCAGGTACTTTAAACCGGCCGGTGAAACGGGCACGCATACGGGTCGTTTATGGTCTGCCGGCGGCGTTTCGCTAAAGACTGCTGTTTTTACCAATGAAACAGATACCGGGTGGCAGACCGTTGTGCTGGATACTCCCTATCACATTGTGAAAGATTCAATTTATGTTATCTCAGTGAATGCAGTTACCCGTTATGCAGCCACGCCCAGTGAGCTGGGGGTTGCCATCGTAAATGGTCCTTTAAGCAACATCGCCGGTAACAACGGGGTGTATACGTATAAATCAGGAACCTTTCCGGTAAGTTCGTATAGCAATACCAATTACTACCGCGATATTGAATTTGTAGCCACCGATAACGATGCCAATGCGCCCACGGCGCCGGGTAATCTTTCCACATCAGGCATCACCAACAACAGCGTGGTGCTTGGCTGGTCTGCCAGTACCGATGATGTTGGCGTCACAGGGTATGAAATATACAAGAACGGGTCCTTGTTAACCACTGTTACCACTACTTCTTTTTCTGTTACCGGTTTAAGCCAGGGCACCGCTTACAGTTTTTATGTGAAAGCAACAGATGCCTTTGGCAATCGTTCTGCATCCAGTAATGTGGTTACTATTACTACGCTGAATACAGGTGGCATTACGCATGGTATGCAGCTTACCACTTCCCTGGTAGGACCGACAGGTATTTCTATCACTTCATTCACAACCGTACCTGGCGGCACATTTACCGGCACAGCATTGAATGGCTGGGGCAGCCTGGCCCGTACCGTAGGCGCCGGCGGTGAAACAATTGATGGATTTACTTTTCCGGCAGGAACCGTGGTATTGCAGGGCGCAAACGTAAGCTCCCGGATCACGGTTAGCTCAGGCTGGCTGGTGATACGGGGTTGTAAAGGAGCCATCCTGGCCAACCATCCGCTTGGCAATGCCGGTGGAGTGGCTGCTTTGTATTGTGAACTCTCCGAGTTTAATACCGGTGGCCGCAAATGGAACATGCAGCCTGTGGCGTCCATTGTGCATCGCTGTTATTTCCCACATAGCGGGCTGGAGAATGTTTATTCAGACAATGTAACGGTTACTGAATGCTGGATAACACCCGACCCGGCTGCGGCAGGCGCAGACGATCACATCGATGGTATTCAAACCTGGGGTGGACAGTATTACCTGAACTTCTCCCGTAATCATATTGAATTTAACGGCCCTTATACACCCCAGGCCGCTTTATCGGGCATGATAGGCATGTATTCAGACGGCGATCAGCTTGGTTTTGAGGGTTACGATCATGTTGCGGTAAACAACAATTATTTTATCCTGCATGGTTATGGTGTTGCGTTGCATGCACCGCTGGCTGTGCCCGTAACAAACATGACTGTTACCGGCAATCGCTGGAAATGGTCAACTGATGCGGAGGATAAAGATTATACCAATGCGGTATATCATAACCCCAGCTGGTCAATTCCCAATTATAAAGCAAACGGCAATAGCTGGTCAAACAATCGCTGGGCCGATGGTCCTTATGCGGATTCGTTCCTGTTACCTGATAATCAAACTTCGAGGTTAGAATATTAAGGTTGAATAGATCATACTACAAAGCCCCGGTACCGGCTCAGCCGGGATCGGGGCTTTTTTAGCACCTCTAAATGAGATTCTGATTATAATTTCAAAGTAAAACCAAAAGACTAACGTTAGTTATTTTCCCATCTGATGAAAAAAATATCTTTTAATTTTTCAACCAGGTCCTTTATGGTGGAGGGTTTTGCCAGAAAATGAGAAGCGCCTAACTGGCGAACTTCTTTTTGTAGCTCGGTATTATGAGAGGTACTGCAAATAATGATCGGTATAGTGGCATAACCAGGCAGCTTGCGAATTGACTCCAGGCAATGATTGCCACTTAACTTAGGCATGTTCCAGTCTATAAACAACATATCAGGGGGATTAAAAGCCGTGTTTGAAAGGGTCGCCAGCGCCTTTTCACTGTCCTGGTAATACAGCAATTCAAAGTTGTGGGGAAGGCTGTTAAGCGCTATATTAAAAATATACCCATCATCTTCATCATCATCAATGAGCAAAATTCGAGTAGGATAACTCATGAAACTATTAAATTGTAGTAAAAATACGATACGGACCATGCACGTCGGGTTAAAAATATCCAAATAGGTGGACTAATGAAATGGAAGAGACTGATTTAGTTGCCCGGGTAATTGGATATTCCAGATCCCATACATAAAACCTTGTAGTGAAAATTGTATCATATTGATTAAATGTCTAACCAACAATACAATGAAATTCAAAGTTGTTCGTTAACTTTGCGGCGATTGCTGGCCCATTATTTTATAAATAGTAATAATGGCAAACAGAACAACGAAAGAAACTGATGTAATCCTGATAGGTGCCGGAATAATGAGCGCAACGCTGGCAATGTTACTCAAACAGTTGAATCCTTCTATAAGAATTGAAATTGTAGAACGGCTGGACAGTGCAGCTGCTGAAAGTTCCGATGCATGGAATAATGCCGGTACAGGCCACTCCGCATTTTGCGAATTAAATTACACCCCTGAAAAAGAAGATGGCACGATCGACATTTCGAAGGCCATAAAAATTGCGGAATCTTTCGAGGTTTCAAAGCAATTCTGGGCTTACCTGGTAGCCAACCAGGTGATAGAGTTGCCTGATTCATTTATTAAACCTATCCCCCACATGAGCTTTGTATGGGGAGAAAAGAATGTCAGCTACCTGCGCAAGCGTTATGAAACAATGCAGACCTGTCACCTGTTCGAAGGCATGCAATATTCGGAAGATCATGACCTCATCAGGGAATGGGTACCGCTGGTGATGGAAGGAAGAAAAAGTGATGAGCAGGTGGCTGCTACCAAAATGGATCTTGGTACAGACGTAAATTTTGGTACGCTGACAAGAAATCTTTTTGCGGCCCTTGGTTCAATGGAAAATGTGAACCTTCATTTTAAACATGGCGTTACCAACCTGAAAAAGAAAAATAATAAATGGAATGTGAAAGTGCTGCATGAAGAAAATAACGACCTGCACACTTTAATTGCGCCATTTGTATTTATCGGTGCGGGCGGCGGGTCCCTTCCTTTATTATTAAAATCAAAAATACCGGAGTCAAAAGGTTTTGGCGGATTTCCTGTAAGCGGACAATGGCTACGTTGCACCAATGAGGACGTTATTGAGCAGCATGCCGCTAAAGTGTATGGAGCAGCAGCAGTAGGCTCCCCTCCTATGTCTGTTCCTCACCTGGACACCCGGTGGATAAAAGGAAAAAGGGAATTATTGTTCGGCCCTTATGCCGGGTTTACCACCAAATTTTTGAAGAGTGGTTCATGGCTTGATCTTATTAAATCTATCAAATTCAGTAATATCAAGGCAATGATCTTTGCCGGCGTGCGCAATCTACCCCTGACAAAATACCTGATTGACCAGGTACGATTAACACCTGAAGCACGCCTGGAGGCATTGCGGGAATATTATCCAAATGCGCGTAAGGAAGACTGGGAACTCGCCGTAGCCGGTTACCGGGTGCAGGTGATCAAGAAGCATGAGGAAGAAGGCGGCATCCTGGAGTTTGGGACTGAAGTTGTAAGTGCAGCCGATGGAAGTATCGCTGCCCTGCTTGGCGCATCACCAGGCGCATCGACGGCGGTTTCGATAATGATAGACCTGGTACGCAAATGCTTCCCTGAACAGGCCAACAGTACTGAATGGCAAAAAAAGCTCAAAGAAATGATCCCTTCTTATGGCAAGCCATTGGGCAAGGATGAAGCCCTCACGCAGCATGTTCGTGAATACACAGGTGAAGTGCTGGGATTACATCAACTTCATTTTTAATAATAACTAAAAGAAGCCCCCTACTTGCTTCCCCCAATGGGGGGAGGTTGGGGGGACATTTTTTTTTACCAGGGTTGACTTGTTGGTCCAATGGTAAACTCATTCACGTTGGTATCTTCAGGTTGTTCAATGGCGAAAGTAACAACGTTAGCAATTCGATCAGGTGCAATGCCATATTTCCTGTACAACTCGGTCATACCTTGTGCAGCATTCTTATCAGTGATCGTATGTAACAATTCTGTGTTAATTGCGGCCGGATAGATAGTTGCTGTACGGATGTTAGTGCCCTCCAGCGCAGATTCCATCCGCAGCACTTCCATTAAATCACGAACTGCCCACTTGGTGGCGCCATACACCGCACCGTTTGGATAAGCTTTTAACCCGGCTACAGATGAAGTAGTAATGATATGTCCAGACTTTTGTGCGGTGAAAACCGGTAACACGGCGGCAATACCATTCAAAACTCCTTTAATATTCACATCGATCATCTGGTTCCATTCATCAGTTTTCAATGCAGAAAGTGGCGAACTGGGCATTAGTCCGGCGTTCAGGAAAATTACATCTACACCGCCGAAACTGTCTTTAGCCAGTTGAACAAGTTGTTTACTATCCTCCGGATTAACCACATCTGTAACCCGGGAAACGGCATCACCGCCATTTGCTTTGATGGCTTCAACCAATTTTGCCAGCCGGTCTTCCCGTCTTGCGCCCAATACAACTTTTGCTCCTTTTTGTGCTAACAGCCTGGCTGTAGCTTCTCCTATACCTGAAGAAGCTCCTGTTATAATGACGACTTTGTCTTTAATGTTTGACATAATAAAAAAAGTTTACTCTTATCGCTGATTTGATACCTGCCACAAAGTTATTTAGGAATGCCTTCCCGGTGGTAAAGGTTATCAAATCAATGGTTAAGAATTTCAAACCTCCTGCACGCTGAGGGTTCCACACCATGCCATAAGCGTGGTATGATTTTTTTGTTATTATAACATAATCCTCCCCAGACATCTTCAATAATTAATCTGGTTTTAATCTCCGCTCTCCATTAGAAAACTACATACATAAAGTGCATTAAATAATTGGCCATCTGGCTATTAAAATTCATGTTATAACATGTTAGTGTTATGGTAAATATTGATATTATATGTTTCTGTCACCTCAGGTGGAATTTCGTTTTTCAACGTCCCCAACATTTATTGAGCCGGTTTGCCAGAAACCGCCGGGAGTTCTTTATTGAAGAACCAATTTTCGATGCAACTGATAATCATATGGAAATTACTATAGATGAAACAAATACGGTTTGTATAGTAGTGCCCCATTTAAAGCCCGGGATGAAAGAGGAGGAGGTGATGGCTGCGCAGCAACATTTGCTTGATAATATGTTGAAGTCAATGCATATAAATAAATATATGCTATGGTATTATTCTCCGATGGCCCTGGGCTGGACCGATCACCTTGATGCGGAACTTATAATTTATGATTGCATGGATGAGCTTTCCGCTTTTAAATTTGCACCTCCCCTGCTTGTTCTGCGTGAACAAAAATTATTGCAAAAAGCCGATGTGGTTTTTACCGGCGGCCAATCTCTTTATGAAGCAAAAAAGCATCTGCACAATAATATATACCTGTTTCCCAGCAGTATTGATAAAGCACATTTCAACAGGGCCCGTTCTCCATTGCCAGAACCTGTTGATCAGGCAACGATACCGCATCCACGAATAGGTTATTATGGAGTACTGGATGAACGGCTGGATATTGACCTGCTGAAAGAACTGGCGGCTTTGCGACCCGACTGGCATTTTATCCTGGTGGGTCCGGTGGTAAAGATCGATGAGGCGGAACTTCCACGGAAAAATAACATTCATTATCTGGGGAGTAAACAATACAAAGAGCTTCCCAGTTACCTGGCCGGCTGGGATATAGCCATGATGCCTTTTGCATTAAATGAATCAACCAGATACATTAGCCCGACTAAAACACCAGAGTACCTGGCAGGTGGAAAACCGGTTATTTCAACCCCGATCAAAGACGTTATTACGCCCTATGAAGAAAATGGATTGGTGCATATAGCTGCTACGCCTGCATTGTTTATAGCAGCCGCAGAAGCTATTTTAACAAAAGCCGGATATGATAATTGGCTTACAAATGTAGACAGGTTCTTATCTGGTATTTCCTGGGATGAGACCTGGCAAAATATGGAAGCACTCATTGAAAGGGCGATAGAAAATAAACAGAAAGCTAATTCAAAAGCACATAATTATGTTTGATTATTTAATTGTAGGAGCTGGATTTGCAGGAGCTGTAATAGCAGAAAGGTTAGCTTCCTGTAGTAACAAAAAAGTGCTGGTTGTAGAAAGCAGGCATCATATTGGGGGTAATACCTATGATTATTATAATGATGACGGCATATTGGCACATAAATATGGTCCGCATATCTTTCATACGAATTCAAGGGAAGTATATGATTACCTATCCAGGTTCACTGCCTGGCGGCCATACGAACACCGGGTACTGGCAAGTGTAGATGGTATGCTGGTGCCTATTCCGATAAACCTGAATACGATCAATCAATTATACGGAATGCATTTGTCTTCGCCCGAAGTGGAAACCTTCCTGGCATCAAGGGCAGAAAAAAAAGACCGGATCATAACATCCGAAGATGTTGTAATTAGTAAAGTAGGAAAAGAGTTGTATGAAAAATTCTTTAAGGAATATACCCGCAAACAATGGGGTTTGGACCCTTCGGAACTGGATGCTTCCGTAGCAGCCCGTATTCCAACCCGTAATAATTGTGATAACCGGTACTTTACCGATAAATTTCAATCTATGCCGTTGCATGGGTATACCCGGTTATTCGAGAATATGCTATCACACCCCAATATAAAGGTGATGCTTGGCACCGATTACAAAGACATTGAAGGAGAAATTCCTTATAAGAAAATGATCTATACAGGCCCGGTTGATTATTTTTTTGATTATTGCTATGGTAAGCTGCCTTATCGTTCCATTGAGTTCAGGTTTGAAACATTGGAAATGGAGCGCTATCAACCTACAGGCACGGTAAATTATCCTAACGAACATCCATACACAAGAGTAACCGAGTTTAAGTATCTGACTGGTCAAAAACATCCTAAAACGACTGTTGTATTTGAATATCCGAAGGCAGAAGGAGATCCCTATTATCCCGTGCCCCGGCCCGAAAATGCAGAATTGTATAAAAAATACCACTTATTGGCCAATGCCCTGCCAAACGTATTTTTTACGGGCAGGCTGGCCACTTATAAATATTACAATATGGACCAGGTAGTAGCGCAATCATTGACGCTTTACAAAAAATTAAGTGGCGATACAAAAAATGAACGACCTATTAATGGACAGAAATTGCCTACTTATGAATCCTGAAATCTGGGGCGGTATTGAATGCACTATTAACCGGATAGGAAATACTTTTCGCGATCAGTTGCATTATTGCGGGCATTATACAAGAGACGATGATATTGACCGTATTGCGGAACTGGGCATCCGTGCATTACGATATCCTGTTCTATGGGAACGTCATCAGCCTGTGCGTAGCCAGGTAATTGACTGGTCATGGACAGCGCAGCAATTACAAAAGATTGACAGGAATAATATAACGCCCATTGTTGGCCTCATTCATCATGGAAGCGGTCCTGCCTATACGAATTTATTGAACGATAATTTTGCGGGTGGACTGGCCGAATATGCGCAACAGGTGGCCAGCCGTTTTCCCTGGCTTGAATATTTTACGCCGGTAAACGAACCGCTTACAACTGCCCGGTTTAGCGGATTGTATGGATACTGGTATCCACACCTTACAGATGCGTACAGCTTTGCCGTAATGTTGTTGAACCAGGTAAAGGCAACAGTGTTGGCCATGCAAGCCATCAGGCGCATAAACCCGGCTGCCAAACTGGTGCAAACAGAAGACCTTACAAAAATACACAGCACAGAACTGTTAAGTTATCAGGCCGGTTTCGAAAATGAACGCCGGTGGTTAACCTATGATCTGCTATGTGGAAAAGTAACCCGTGATCATCCGTTATGGGGTTATTTTTTATCACTGGGTATAAAAGAATCCCAATTATACTTTTTTACTGAGCACCCTTGCGTACCTGATATCATGGGAGTAAATTATTATGTTACCTCTGAACGATACCTGGATGAAGACCTGGATGCTTATCCTGTGCATACGCACGGTGGAAATGGCATTCATGAATATGCAGATGTAGAAGCAGTACGGGTAGCAAAGTCTGCCGGCATAAAAAAGCTCTTGCTCGAAGCCTGGGACAGGTTCCATTTGCCAGTAGCCATAACAGAGGTGCATTTACATTGTGATGAGATAGAACAGGGCCGGTGGTTTAAGGAAGTATGGGACAGCTGTTGTATGGTAAAGGAACACGGAGTGGACCTCAAAGCAGTAACGGCATGGTCGTTGCTGGGAGCTTATGACTGGGTGAGCCTGTTAACAAAGCATGAGCAGGTGTATGAATGCGGTGTTTTTGATATAAGTGATAACGTATTACGGCCCAGGCTAACAGCAGCTATTATACGTTCTTTGGCCAATGAGGGTCATTGTAATCATCCGTTGTTTGACCAAAAAGGCTGGTGGCATTATAATAGCCGTTCAATTTAATACAGATCCGTTTCACAAACCATTTCAATAAATGATATGTCAGGAAATAAATTCATGTTTGCAACAGGCATCGAGAATAGTTATCCAACTATTCCGTTACCAAATGGAAAAACAAAGCGGGTAGATGAAATGGCTAAAACCGGGCATTATGCGCACTGGGAAAAAGATTTTAGTTTATTGACAGACCTGGGAATTGAGTTTTTACGGTATGGGCCTCCCTACTTCAGTACGCATACAGCGCCTGGTCAGTTTGATTGGGCGTTTGCAGATGCCACCTTTAATAAATTAAAAGTGTTGGGTATCACTCCCATTGTTGATCTGTGTCATTTTGGAGTGCCCGACTGGCTGGGCAATTTTCAAAATCCTGAATTCCCTTTTTTCTTTGCAGAATATGCACGGGCATTTGCAGTGCGATTTCCCGACCTTCAGTTGTATACACCCATCAATGAAATATTTATTGCTGCTATGTTCTCGGGTCAATATGGATGGTGGAATGAATGCCTGAAATCGGATAAGGCATTTGTTACCGCTTTAAAACATTTATGCAAGGCCAATGTGCTTGCCATGCATGCTATTTTACAGGTTCAACCTGATGCTACTTTTATCCAAAGCGAATCATCTGAATATTTTCATGCGCAAGACCCCAAAGCGGCTCCTTTGGCCCGCTTCCTGAACCAGAAAAGGTTTTTGTCACTTGATCTCACCTATGGTTATCCCTTAAATGTTACCATGTACGAGTTTTTGCTGCAAAACGGTATGACGAAAAAAGAATATAACTGGTTTATTGAAAACCAGGTAAAAGCACGTTGTGTGATGGGTAACGATTACTATGTTACCAACGAACACCTCGTTCATCCTGATGGCAGCACACAGGCTGCCGGTGAAATTTTTGGGTATTACGTAATTACTCAACAGTACTATCGCAGGTACAAACTGCCCATCATGCATACTGAAACCAATATTAGAATGCCGGCCTGTAAGGAGTGGTTAACAAAACAATGGGCCAACTTACACAGATTGAAACACGATGGGGTTCCTGTTATAGGTTTTACCTGGTATAGTTTATTGCACCAGGTTGACTGGGACTCTGCCCTCCGCAATGATGCAGGAAATATAAATGAATTGGGTTTGTATGATCTGAACCGGGAAATTATGCCAGTGGGTCAGGCGTATAAGGAATTAATAATGCAATGGAAGGACATTATTTCTGAAGAAAGCTTTGGGTTGATCTTTCAACAATGGTAAGAACCATTATCAGCTATCTGATAAAAACAGTTTTTGCCCGGATTATTTCTGCAGTAAATAAATTGAAAAGATCATGAGGCGGAATGGAACTTTTATCCTTGCCTGACAAGTCAGTTCTGGGTTGTTCTGTAAAAGCCCAGGTTTCATCGCTGGTGATATATTTTCTTTTTTCCTGAGGCGATGAATATTTTAGACGTTCGGTTAATTCAATGTAAATCATGCTTTATTACTGTAAAAAACAGGCCAGCCTAACAGAAAATTAATGATATGATAGTTATAGATTTATAAATTAACTCTTACACCCGGCCTGTTAAAATGGGTAATATGATTCACATATCAGCCACCTTTAAAGTGTGCCAATTTGCTCGCCCTGCTTATAATGAGTACCTGTTTTTGCACTAAACACTACCGGTTTTTCAAATAACATGATAATATCTGAACCACCAAAGGCAAAATAACCAAATTCATCGCCTTTCACCAGTTTTGCTTCTTCCTCTGCAGTAATGACAGCCGACGAAATATGGCCCATGCCAACAGGTATTACCGCTATAAACCCTATGGGTGATTCAATGATTATATGTGCGCGGGTGTGCGTAAACTGAAAACCAACATCATCCGTATTTTCCAAAGAACCATCCGGTTTTTTTGTTTCTGTTATCCAGGTGGTGGCCGGTACTTTTTTAACTTCTTTTATTATACCGCTTACAGGTACATGATATCGATGATAATCAGTTATGGCTAAAAAGCTGTGCGTAAATACGCCTTCCTTAAATGAATCTTTATAGGCGCTCCCATCGAGCAGCGTCTGAATAGAATAGGTACTGCCTTTCACTGTTATGGTTGAATCCCTGGTAATTTTCCACGTACCCATAAAAGTGCTGTCGGCAGGTGAAACAATAATGCTGTCATTGCATCTTTCTGCTACAGGTCTTTTTCCGGGCTTTAACTGCCGGGCCAGAAACTGGTTATAGGATAACCAGCCACTTGGCCCTTTTATATAGTCATCAATTTTATAGTCGGGATTATTGATAAAACTGTCAAGCGTTGCTGTTGATTCAATAGTATCCAGAAAGCTACCCCTGGCCTGGATAAACTCATTGATCCAGGCATTAAAGTCAGCATCTTTTTTTAAAAGATCATCTGGTGATCTATCAAGAACAAAATAGAACTTCCGTACAGAAGGCATCAATGCTTCCTCTGTTGGGATATGCGTTAGTATATTGTCGAGGTATTGATAAAACTCCGCCAAATTAATCATTCCTGGCTCATTTGCCTGCTGTAATGAGACAGTCACTGCGTTCTTCAGCCCGCTATTCGACTCCAGGAGATCCTGCAATTTTTGAACAACTGCTTGCATAGCCATATAAGTTAGTTAATGCATACCATATTACTTATTGCAATTGTTAAACCACCCGATCCTATTCCGGTTTCCTTGCATGAATGCTGCAAGCATATCTTACATGGCATAATTATTTTCTCAGGGTAATAAGCGGTATTAAATAAAAACAACTATGGCAGAACACGTAAATGCAAAGAAATCAGAATGTCCCACGCCCGCTGGAATTTTGGTTATTATTGGCGGAAAAGAAAATAAAGGCGAGCAGCCAGGCGAGAATGGACAGTCAGAAAATGTTATTGAACTTGAAATACTGAAAGATTTTGCAGGCTATATTAAAAAGAAGAAACCTGTTATTGAAGTAATTACTTCTGCCAGTTCTGAAGGGGAAGAGTCATTCAAAGAATACCGTAAGCTTTTTAAACAACTGGACATAACAGAAGTCCGGCATATTCACCATAATAGACGGGAAGAAGCATTAAACGATCAGCTTATAGAACGCGTTGACCAGGCAGATGCTTTTTTCTTTACAGGTGGCGACCAGTTAAAACTGACCACGATATATGGAGGCACCCCCCTGCTTACGGAATTAAAGAGTAAATATATCAGTTCCCCTATTGTTATTGGCGGCACCAGTGCAGGGGCTATGGCCCTTTCTACTCCCATGATCTATGCAGGGAATAAAGACGAGGAGCAGATCTGCGGTGAAATAAAGGTCACCACCGGTCTTGAATTTTTAAAAGACGCCTGTATAGATACGCATTTTGTACACCGAGGCCGGTTTGTACGTATGGCGCAGGTAATTGTTTCCAATCCTTCCTGCATTGGATTTGGGATAGAAGAAGACACCGCCATTGTAGTACGTAATGGGCTGGAGGCGGAAATAATAGGCAGCGGCACAGTGATTGTTATGGAGGGAAGCAATATCAGCGATACGAATTTTACCAATTTTGCCGAAGTACAGGCCGTCTCTATCCGCAATTTAACCGTGCATTTACTGGCCCGGGGCGATAAATACATTATTCCGCAAATCAATCCCCCGCATAAATAACTTTCACAGGATCCACAGTAACTAAAAAGGGAGCCGGATATTTTATTCCAGCTCCCTTTCTTTTGTATATAGCATTACAATTTAAGCTACGGCTTTTTCAGTTTTTGCCATTTCAGGGATCATAAAGCTGCGGATATGTTCAACCACTGCTTTTATATTATCCGCAAAGAAAACAATCACTGAATTTTCGGTTGCATTTTTAATAACTGCTTCCACTGCCTTTAATTCATTCGAAATAATGGTGATCTTTTTCGCA
>JAJKIL010000051.1 GCA_021154515.1 Niastella sp.
GCTTTTTCTTTAACGGAGCAAAACGGGTACACGCTCTTTCAGGCCAAATGTACCGGTTGCCACCCTGAACCCCTGTTCACCGATCATAGCTTTCGCAATGTGGGGTTACCGGTTGATCCGTATATCCGGGATTATGGCAGAATGCGCATCACCAATAACCGGGCAGACTCCCTGAAGTTTAAAGTACCCAGCTTACGCAATGTGGCCGTTACTTTTCCTTATGAACACGATGGCCGCTTTTCTTCTATTACCAGTGTGCTGGACTTTTACAGCAGTGATGTTCAGAACGGTCCCACACTCGATCCCTTGCTAAAGAACAAGATCCCGCTTACCAATGCCGAAAAGTTTTACCTGGTTGAATTTCTGAAAACGCTTACTGATTCTACGTTTATAAGCGATACCAGGTTTTCACAACCATAGTAACCCTCCTGCGCCAAGGCTTCGGCGGGTAAATAAAAAAATCCCGACGGTACCGTCGGGACTTACAACTATTTACAAAAAACGCTTCTTCTTTTAACCAATAACTTATTGCTTGCTTAACTTACCCTGGCTTGTATCCTTTTTATTCTGGATGACATTCAACGCTTCTTTCTGACGGGTCAGATCGTCAGTTTGCAATTGTTGATCATTCTTGTTCTGAGCGATCTTATCTTGCAGGTTCTTCAATTTCTTTTCCAGATCGTACTGATCATCTTTCAGATTCAGCAGTTTCTTTTCTGATTTCTTCACCACCTCTTCCTGTAATTTTAGTTGTACTTCAAGATTATAGGTATCGATGTAAGGAGCCATTTTATTCAACAGTTCCTTTGACTCAACTATCTTAAAGTGATCATCGTCGGTGCGGGCGCCTACATTTTCGCCTGGACGGCCAATGAGCAGGTAGATTACAGCGTTTTCATGGTCTTTCGTCATCTTGCGGTCTACCTTGTAATACACATCAACAATTTCAGGTTCATCTTTATCCAGGCGGGTATTGCGATATACATCAAAACTTTTGACGCGATCACTTTTACCCCCTTTTTTCTCCATCCATTCCTGGACGGCGTCTTCCACTACGCGGGCCGTATAAGGTAATTCAATGATAGCGGCTACTTTATCGCCTTTTTGAAATTCAACTTTTGTTTCGCCGGATTGCGAAAATGCAGGAGTGCTTGCTGTTATAACGGTTACAAGGACCATTAATGGTAAAGATATCTTCATCGGGATCGGATTTTGAAGCTTAAATATACAATCGGCGGTTAAAGATTGCAATAGTAGCGAAGCAAAAACATATGCACAATCTGGCCCCCTGAAACGCCCCGATTATAATCTGGCTTTCCTGAAGAGGGCCTGATAATCAATGTTTATACGCATAATCGGGGCGCCACCTGTATGCTAATTGTTATTTCTGCCCTATATCCTGTATAATCAGGCCCCCGGGTGCGGCGTTATTATGATTGAACCCTTAATTTTGACCATTAATCTTTAAATAAATTTCATTGAGCGGTATTAAAAAATTAGCCGGGCAAACATTGTGGTATGGGGTCAGTAGTATTTTTGCCCGTTTCCTGAATTACCTGCTTACTCCGTACCTGACTTATAAATTAAGTGGCGCCGGTTTCGGAGAAATGAGCCTGGTATATGCAGCCATTCCCTTTTTAAATACCCTTTTTCTGTTTGGGGTAGAAACGGCTTATTTCAGGTATGTTCAAAAAGAAGACTACAAGAAGGATATCTACGGTACGCTTTCCATTTCTCTGATGGCAAGCACATTCACTTTGTGCGCCCTTTTGATGATCTTCAATGTGCCGTTTGCGCACCTGATCTCTATTCAGGATCATCCGGAATATGTTACCATAAGTGCGCTCATCATAGCATTTGATGCTTTATCGGCCCTGCCTTTTGCCAAACTGAGACATGAAGGCCGTCCCGTAAAGTTTGCCTTTGTACGGGTAAGCGGTATTATCATAAACATAGCCATTATCTATTTCTTTTTATCGGTATGCCCCCGCATACTTGAAAAAAATGAAAACAGTCCACTGTTATTGCTCTACCACAAAGACTTTGGCGTAGGCTATATCTTACTGGCGAATGCAGTACAGTCGTTTTACCAGCTGATCATATTACGAAAAGAACTGTTCGATTTTGACTGGAAGTTCAATTTGCCCATGTGGAAGGAAGTAATGGTGTATGCATTGCCGCTGGCCATAGCTGGTTTTGCCGGTATGATCAATGAAACCTTCGACCGCATTATGCTGGGTTGGTGGGCGCCGGTACAATCAATACAGGCCGCCCGTTTTGAGGTGGGTACTTATAGCGCCTGTTATAAACTCTCCATTCTTATTACCCTGTTCATTCAGGCGTTTCGCATGGGAGCCGAACCATTTTTCTTTAAACAATCCCTTTCTGAGGACGCCCCAAAAACATATGCCCGGGTAATGAAATTCTTTGTGATCACCATAACCCTTATGTTCCTGGTGGTGGCGCTGTACCTGGATGTATGGAAAAATTTTATTCAGAACGAAGCCATGTGGAAAGGGCTTACAGTGGTGCCCATTCTGCTATTTGCGAATATGTTCCTGGGTATCTATTACAACCTCAGTATCTGGTATAAATTATCACAAAAAACCTCGGCCGGCGCCTGGATCACGCTGATAGGGGCCATTATTACGTTAGTAATTAATGCCGCCTTTATTCCCCGGTTCAGCTTTTTGGCCTGCGCCTGGGCAACCTTCTTCTGCTATGGCAGCATGATGGTTGTTTCGTACATATGGGGACAAAAAAGATACCCCATCCCCTATGCTACCAAAAAGTTGTGCGCCTATATGGTGATCGTGTACGCTTTATATCTTGTTCACCATACCGTAACCGGCTGGTGGCCCAAAGAATGGATAAGCCTTTCCCTGGCCACGTTGTTTACGGTTGGTTACCTCGTATTTATTTTGCGGGTTGAACGTAAGGAATTCAGCAAATTGCCCTATGTGGGAAAGCTGATCTACAGGTTCATTTAAGAAATGGGTTGTGTTTTTTCTCATACCCGATTGTAGTCTGTGGGCCATGGCCCGGAAAAACCACGGTATCTTCTGGTAAAATAAATAACTGGTTACGAATGCTGGCTATGAGCGTATCAAAATTTCCGCCGGGCAGGTCGGTACGGCCAATGCCCTCCAGGAATAACACATCGCCACCCAAAACAAACTGCTGCGCCTGACAATAAAAAGCAATATGTCCGGGCGAATGACCAGGTGTAAAAAGCACCCGGAATGCATCATTACCCAACGGTATGGTATCTCCTTCGCGTAAAAAGATAAGGTCGCCTTTGTAATTATCGAAAGGCAAGCCCCAGGACAATCCAAATGCCGGACCCTGGTCAAGTACGGGTATTTCTTTTTCGTGGAGGTGAAGGGTTAATCCCCAGGTGTCATGAATGAATTTGTTTCCGAATACGTGGTCCAGATGGCAATGGGTATTTAACAAATATTTAGGCGTCAGGCCGGAAGTTTGTATGTATTCTTTCAGCTCATTACGTTCATTGCCGAAATAACAGCCGGGGTCAATAATGCAGCATTCCCCCGTTTCGTTATGCACCACATACGTATTTTCCTGAAGAGGGTTAAATGTAAACGACGTCGCTGTAAGCATATTCGTACCTATTATAATTGATTTTCGCGGTATTATGGATTGTTATAACTTTAAAAACATTTAAAGACAGGCTATGCAATTTCAACAGATTCAGCCAAAGACAAAAGTTATTTCTTCCTTTCCCTTGTTACTTGCCTTGTTGCTGCCAACCGTACTATTCGCCCAGGTGAATACTGTGGAATTTGGAAAGAACCGGGTTCAGTACCGTAAATTTAAATGGCAGTACTATCAAAGCACCAATTTCAATACTTATTTCTACGAAAATGGTCAGCCTATTGCCAATTACGTAGCTCAGGTGGCTGAAACCGAATTGCCCGCTTTGGAACAGTTTGTAGAGTATGGCCTGCAACGCCGCGCCAATATTGTTATATATAATACTTTTGATGAATTACAACAATCCAACATTGGGTTGAACCTCGACTGGCAAACAGCCGGTGGTATTACCAAGCTGGTGAACAACAAAGTGGTGATCTATTACGATGGCGACCATGCCAATTTACGTAAACAAATACGCCAGGGTATTGCCCGTATCCTGGTTGATAATATTCTTTTCGGTGACGACCTGGGGGAGTTTGCCACCAACCAGGCATTGCTCGACCTTCCCAAATGGCTGGTTGACGGGTATGTTGATTATGTAGCCGAAGATTGGAGCCCCGCCTATGATAACGAACTGAAACTGGCCCTGCTGTCGGGCGACTATACGAACTTTTACCAGTTAGCGTACGAAAAACCCCTGCTGGCCGGTCATGCCTTCTGGCAGTACATAGCTGAAAAATATAAAAAAGAGAACGTCACCTACTTTTTATACCTGTCGCGCGTGTACCGCAACCTTAACAGCGCCTCGCAACGCATTTGTAAAAAGAAGTTCAAGGAAGTGCTGAAGGATTTCATGAATGAGCGATCGGAGATGTATGAAAAAGACCTCCGCGGCCGGCGCGATATCCCCAAAGGCACCGTGGCCATTGTTGAAGAAGTAACCCACAATAAAGACTTTTTACATTTTACGCAAAACCCCTCCCCCCGCAGCCAGACCTATGCCGTGGTGGAGTTTATAAAAGGGAAGTACCGCGTTGTATTGTGGGAAAATATGACTGAAAGAAAAGTGCTGTTGAACATTGGCGTACGCTCCAATGAAAATGAGGTTAACCCCAACTATCCCCTATTGGCCTGGGACGGTAAAGGTTCCCGCCTCGCCTGCGTTTACTGGTCTGAAGGCAAGGTACACCTGTTCGTGTACGACATGGTTGCCCACTTTAAACGGATAAAACAGGATATTCCCCATTTTGAACAGATACAGAGCATGGAGTTTATGCTGAACTCCAATACCCTGTTATTTAGCGCTGTTCGCAATGGGCAATCGGATCTATACATTTATAATATTGAAAAGGATACCTACGAGCAGCTTACCAATGATTCTTATGCCGATCTGGATGCCAGCTTTGTAGCATTCCCCAATAAGACCGGGATCATTTTCTCCTCTAACAGGCCCGATGCCACTACCAAAGGAGGCGATACCGCTGTTGCCAGCCAACGATATAATATTTTCCTGGCCGACAACTATAACAAAAGTGAATTCCGCCAAATTACCCAGTTAACGAAGATGAAATACGGGAACGCCCGTTTTCCCATGCAGTACAATACCTATCACTTTACATTTGTAAGTGATGAAACCGGTATCAGCAACCGTTTTGCGGGCTTCTTCAGCACGCAGCGGGCAGGCCTCGATACCGTGGTTCTGGTTGGCGACCAGGTGTTGCGCAACCCCGATCAAACGGAGATAGACTCCACCCTGAAAGCCTGGGGTAAAACCGAACCGGATTCAGTATTCACCTTTTCTGTAACAAAAGACTCCGCATACACATTCCCTATAACCAACTACCAAAGCGCCCTGATTGAAACAAAGATCGCCGGGTACAATGGCCAGGTCAGTGAAGTAAGACAACAGGGGAATCTGAAATTCTTATATCGGCTGAAGGTAGATGATGCCTCGCTGAAGAAACGCAATTTGAATGTCAGGCCTACCGAATACCGGCGCAAGACCATTATTGCCGAACAGGCTGCAAGCGGCGCCGCTATTACGTTTAACAAACCAAACCCCACACAGCAACAGCAACCACAAAAGATCAGCGATATTTTTGAGACCGGATTTGAAAAAGAGAAAAAAGACAGCACTAAAAAAGACAGCGTGGGCTGGCAAAACCAGCCGCCACCCTCATCAGTAACGCCACCGACAGTACCGGCTGCACAGGCAGCTGCTGCATCGAAAGAGCCAGAAGAGTCAATTCTGAAAAAGGCCAAGCGGTTCGATTATAAGCTGAAATTCTCAGTAGATAATTTCTCCGGTGGTTTTAATAATGATGTTCTTATTAGCCGTTATCAGCCTTATACGGGCGCCCTGCCAATCATGTTGCAAAGCGGTGGCGCGTTCAATGGTATGCTGAAAGCATCGATATTCGATCTGTTTGAAGACATCCGCTTTACCGGCGCCATGCGACTGCCACTGATCGGCGGTACCGGAACAGGGGCCATGGTAGGCACCAACAATAGCAGCATTTTTGTACCGGTAAATCAATCGTTGTTCGATGGCGGTGGTGAGTGGTACGCCCGGGCTGATTACCTCAAAAAACGCTTCGATTATTCATTTATCTATTATCGCCGTACCGAACTGGGCAACATACAGAACATAGGCGGTACTTCAATAGCTTATGAAGGGAAATCAGTCACCAACCTGTACCAGGGCGTCGTGAAATATCCGTTCGACAGGGTGCGCAGCCTCCGGTTTTCAGGCGGTATCCGTACCGATAAAGTAGTGGTACGCGGTGAGCTGGGTGATACCTTTACCTTAAAAACGCCCGATGTAAACAAACAAACCTATGCGGTATCCCGCCTGGAATATATTCATGATGATGCTATTTTAAAAGCTACCAACATCTATAACGGGTTGCGTTTTAAAATTTACCTGGACATCGATGCACAGATCAGTAAACCCTCGGCTGTTACCACTGTTAAACCAGGACGTTATACCTATAATTTTGGTTTTGATGGCCGCTATTACTATCCCATTTATCGCAACTTCATTTGGGCTGGCCGGGCTTCAGGTGATTTCTCCTGGGGTAGCCAGAAGATCATTTACTATCTGGGTGGTGTAGATGGCTGGATGTTCCCGAAGTATAGCGTGAATCCCAAACCTGCGGACCCCGACTATGCCTTCCAGTCACTGGCGGTTAATATGCGTGGCTTCCCCCAAAACGTGGCCAATGGCAATAACAACATAGTAATAAACAGCGAATTCCGGTTGCCGGTATTTTCTACCCTGTTTAATAAACCGATCAACAATGCCTTCCTGCGCAACTTCCAGGTCCTTCAATTTATTGACCTGGGCAGCGCCTGGAATGGCCAGTATAATAAATTATCGCGCCCGCAAATGGTGTATGGAGATGGCCAGGCACAGGTACTCATAAAAGCCGGCGGTATTGGACCGTTTGTTGGTGGTTATGGATTTGGCGTGCGCAGTACGCTGCTGGGCTACTTCCTTCGCCTCGATGCCGGTTGGGAAATGAATACCTTCTTCAAAGATAAACCCTACCTGCACTTTGCTATGGGTGTGGATTTTTAATACGGCAAAGGGCAAAGAGAAATAATAAAAAAGCCTCGCGACAAAAATCGCGAGGCTTTTTTATGTGTTTCAGAGATGCTTACAATAAAGGCGCTGTGGGAACACAGCGCCGTTTGTGGATAACCAACCGCTATTTTGGAAGGGTATAGCGGCGGGATCAATGAATAGCTTTACTCATTCTTTTTATAGTGAGGTACACCAGCGTCATGAATACCGAAAAACAGGCCACCATGCCCCAGGCATATTTATATTGAATGGGATGGATCGTCATTCTTATCAGGTAAGTTGATAACCCGATGGGGTTGGTTACAATATCCCAGCTATTGAACCGCGGGTAGCGTCCTATGTATATTCCCAATGCATTCAACCACATAATGGGATAAATAAAAAATATTTCACGCATGCCAGGCAAAAACTGCTGCATCAATTTCTCCATTTGCCGTACCGATAAAACACCCAGCAACAAGCCATCCCAGGCAAAAGAAATGATCATCGTGAGATCGAACCAATTGGGCACATTGGGGTGTTCGCCCAAATGAAACAGATCGGTCATTATGTAAAAAGAATTGGGTATGAACAACAGCCAGACAAACGCTACCACTACAAACTTTATGGGATTGGTATACGCAAGGTTGCGCTTTTGCAACCAGCCTGATACCATATACGGCAACCAGGCCAGGAAAAGATTCCAGATCAGCGACAGAAAGGTGAGTTGGCCGGTATAAGTAATACGCGCCAGCACCAATGCAATGCTAAAACCCATTGACAGGGTAAGCATGCGATCCATTTCGTTACTGGTTGTTTTAAACAACATCCAGCGATAAGGCTTACTGAATAGTTTCATTTGCGCCACTTTCATCATTAAAATAATTTAGGTATAAATACAACTGCCCCAACAACCAGGGCCGTTATGGCTGCTACTAATACAGCACCTGCCGCCAGGTCTTTTATAAATTTTATGTCCTTATGCCGTTGATCCGAAACAAAATCCATCACGCGTTCAATACAGGTATTGAACATTTCAGTCACCCAAACAAAACCAATGGCAAATACCAGCGACAGCAATTCAGTTTTGGTAACCCCTACCAGGGTGGCCAAGGTAAACACCGCTATGGTTGCCATAAAATGTAACCAGGCGTTGTGCTCACTTTGAAAAAAAGCAGCAATACCTTCCAATGCAAACCGAAAGCTTCTTACTCTTGCCCGGATAGAAAACTCCTCACGTGACTTCATATAACATTTTTTTTAATCGTGAGAACATCAAAGCTGTTCATATAATTTATATAATGATTTTCGGGTTGTTCTTACCGCAATAAATTGCACAACAATTATGCTCAGCATACAAACGGCCCCATCTTTTGTCATAAAATCCCCAAAAAACCCATCATGATAACCAACTGATAACAACCCTGCCCCTATAAAAATCAACAGGTAAAACAGGAAAAGAAAAAATATCAGCCAACCCATTCTTGACTGTTTAGAATAGGGTATCAGGGACGACCATTTTACCAGGGGTGAAATACCTATTAACAATGGCAACGTTATAAAGAATCCAAAAATAAGGGCTAATCCTACAAACAAAATGCCCCAGCCCACTCCCAAACATAGTGCGCATATTGAACCAATAATTATCAACATCGCAATTGTTTTCGCCCATATTTTTACTGCGACAGACAAAGGAGTTACCATAGCTTTAATTAATAGCGGTTATCAATCCTTTTTTTCGAAAATACTTTTTGGTATAGGCATCGGCATAATTCCACGACAGCCAGGTTAACTCCTTTTGCTTTTGCACAAATTGTATTTCCCGTTGCTTTAATTCTTCAATAAAACAGGTATCGCAGACCGGTTGCGAATTATGTTTTTGGAGCCTTGCATCGTTCTCGCGTTTTTGTAATGCTACGATGTTTGTATCAAGCAAGGGTAAGGCCTTGTCTGACAGGGAAAGCAGGAACGATACATCCAGGTCAACCGTATTCTTTCTTTTCAGATTATAACCGGCCATAAATTCATCCCAGTGAATAGTAGTAGCCAGCACCAGCACAGCTATACCCGCCCATGCATTCACTCTGAATAAGAAATAGTTTGTTCTACGGCTCCAGATCTTCAGGAATACGGTTACCAGGCCAATCAATACCATTAACAAAAAGAACAGTACGCCAATACGTTTGTATGCGAGGCCATGTTTAAGTATATAATAATAGTCGCGCAGGAAAACCGAACTTACCAGCATGGCGTTCTGTATGATCCAGGCATAGGCGCCATACTTTAACCACCTGTTCCGTTTATAGAAATTAAGATTGCCTTTAAAGAAGAACAATAATATTGCCATTGCCAGTACTATGGAAACAATCAGCAGTTCTGTTCCTTCGTGCACCATTTTATATACTGGTAATCCAGGTTTGTATTGAAAATGCAACCATAAAAAATTCACGTCAACGCAGTTCACCAGCAGCAACAACACATTCAATAATACCAGGCTGATAATACCCGTAGTGTTCTCATTCTTCAGGGCCATCATACCGCTGGCCATTTTACCCATGATCATTTCAACGAACTGAAAAAAGCCACTCATTCTTTTCTGGCGCAGTGATTTTCTGGAACGCTGCAACCCATCGTTCATTCGGGTTTCACGGGTGCTGAAATAATCCAGTTTGCTTTTTAGTAAGATAGAACCGGTTATTAATAGTCCTAATAAAAGGAACAACAAGCGTTGCCAGGAGAAGAAATCGAAAAAGTGACCAAAGAAGATTTCCAGTTGCACTCCTATGCGGCCTGCAATGTCGGAAAAAGCGTTGTTCGCATCCCGGTAAATCAAAAAGAAGATGATCACCAGAATAAGCGGAAAGATCGCAAACCGGATGAAACGGCTTACGCCTTTACGTTTGGCTGGCTTGCCTTTATTTATCTTAATGGATTCTACAAAGGAGGCAACTACCATTACCACATTCATCAACATGGAGCCACCGGCAAACCAGGCTGAGCGATGAGTATACTCGGCAAAGCCTGCTATCAGCAGCAGCGTAACCACAAAAGCAATTTTACTCAGGTCGGTATTGTGCACCACTACCATTATTAAACTAACCAGGTGTCCCAGCAGGAGCCAGTTCACCGTGGCCGACTTACGGGCAGTGGGGTACAGGAAAAACAGGGCCGACAGTAAGAACGCATCAAACAGCACAGTATTGATGGCCAGTTTTTCGTTCCAGAAAACCAGGTTAAATAAAACAGCACCTGCTGTTACTAAAATTATTTTTACAAGATCTTTGTTCATAGTGTAGATTATTTATGCAATAGCCGGGAATGGGCTTACTGAGGTTTGATTGTTTTTGTGTTTTACTTTCGATAAAATAGTTTCCAGCAGGGGCAGCATATTATTGAGCCCTTTTGTTTTTATCATGAAATTCCATAAGGGTTCAAACTTCTTCCAGCCACCGGCATAGGCAAAATGTTTGAGCTGATGTTTAAGCGTATCGTGCTGCATACTGGCCCGGCAAATGTTCTTCCAGGAATAGAATGATTGGTATGCATGATCGTAGCCAGCTTTCAGTGCAGAGGCACTTAACCCAACTGTTTTATATACTACCTGGCGCGTATCGTACAGATCCCAGTTACGATGTAACAAACGACCCTGTTGTTCCATTGACTGGTACAAACGAGTACCGGGGTATGGAGTAAGAATATGAAAGGTGCAGGTGGTCAATGCATTTTCCACCGCCCAGTCAACTGTTCTGTCGAATACATCTTTATCATCATCATCCAGCCCAAATACAAAGCTGCCGTTGATCATAATGCCCAGTGAATGGCAACGTTTGATGGCTGCGCGATAATCTTTTCCCAGGTTCTGCTTCTTATTGCTTTGTGCAAGATTAGCATTGCTGAGCGTTTCAAACCCAATGAACACACTTCGTAAACCGGCTTTTGCGGCTTGTTCTATCAGGTTGCCGCGTAAAATGGCATCGATGGTAGAAGCGCCTTGAAATACCCGGTTCATCCCTTTCATGCCTTCGAATAAAGCACTGGAAAATTTCTGATTGCCTAATAAATGGTCATCCAAAAAATAAAGGTGTTTACCTGGCAGGCGGTCTATTTCTGCAAGAGCAGCATCAACCCGTTGGGTATAGAAGGATTTACCGCCTTCGAAAAAAGCATCTTTATAACAGAAATCACAATGGTGCGGACAACCTCTCGATACCACGATTGAATTTGGCACCAGGTAATGACTGCGTTTTATAAGGTCACGGCGTATAGGTGGAATATCTGCAATAGTGCGCTTGCTATTCACATATACCTTGCGCGGTGTTTTATTGCGAAAATCTTTCAGGAACTCCGGGAAGGTATCTTCACCCGGACCAATAAAAATACTGTCGGCATGCGGTGTTGCTTCATCGGGCAGGGAAGAAACATGCAACCCTCCCAGGCAAACATACGCACCCCGCTGGCGGTAATGATCGGCCAGTTTGTAGGCCCGGAAAGCATTGGTGATATACACCTGTATTATTACCAGGTCGGGCGAATCGTTGATCTGCAATTCCTCAACATGTTCATCCTGCAGATCAATTTCATCATCGGATGAGCAATAAGCCGCCAGTGTAGCTAGCCCCAGTGGCGGAAACAGGGAGTACTTAATCGGGCGCCAGTAAGGGCTTTTGGCCTCTGTAAGCGCCGGCAGGATCATTTTGATTTTCATGCTATACTTTTAAGCGATTCTAAAATCGCCGCCCAATTGTACCAGGCGTTTGTAAAATGTCATCAGGCTTATAATCCCTGATACTATGGCAATACACATCAATACCAACCCCATTACTATTCCTCGTACATATACCAACTTCCAGAAAAGCACAGACGCAATTACGGTAAGCACTATACTGGTTATAAAAACCGTATTGAATAACCGGGCGCCCTTTTTATTATTCGCAGTATACGTGATGATGATAATAAGAATGGTTATCATAATCGGGAAGGAAAAAATGGCGCCGTAAAAAATACCACATTCCAGCAGGTTGCCCGCAGTATCAAAATTGATTGCCACCAGGTAAATGGTACCTAAAATGGTGTTTAGTATTACAGCCCAAAACCAGATAGCGATCGCTAATAACAGTTGTTTTAAAAATGCGTACTTCATAAAATTAAAAGTGCTTTGTATTTCAAAGTGGAAGGATAAAAAAATTTACTTCATGCCTTTGATCATATTTTCCAATGCCTCAATATGGTCTTTGAATGCTTTTTCACCTGCCCGGGTAATAGAATAGGTTGTATTGGTTTTGCGGCCAATAAATCCCTTATGTACTTTAATGTATCCATTTTCTTCCAGGTTTACCATGTGCGATGCCAGATTGCCATCGGTTACATCGAGCATTTGTTTAAGGTCATTAAAACTCACCTCCTCATTCACAACGAGGATACTCATGACCCCCATGCGAATGCGGCTATCAAAAATTTTATTAAGATTTTCAATCGGGTTCTTCATGCTGTAAATTATTGTCCAGGCTGACGTTCATACTTCCACCACATAATAGCTCCATACACAATATGCAGTATGCCAAAACCTGCGGCCCAAAAATACAAACCCCAACCTCCTGTCCACAAATTAATAATACCCAATATTAGTTGTCCATACCCCAAATACCGGATCTCGCCGAGGGTATATTTCGACGCGTTCACCAATGCGAGCCCGTAAAAGATCAAACAAACGGGCGCCACCATTCCATAGAATCCTGATTCCAGCAAACGTAATATAACAAACCCGCCTACCATCATAGGCAAAACGGTGTTCCAGGCCAGGCGCTGCACGGTACGGTCCCACATGGAGGTGCCATTACGGCGGCTACGCGCCCGGGTGAACAAAAAGGATGATATAAAGGCTGCCAGGAATGTTATACCGGCAATCAATAACAGGTCGCGGTACAGATCATAACCGTTGCCGCTTAAGGTGTAAGTTTCACCGCGGTAATAGGTTTCAGATGTATAGTCACTCCGCAACCCCACCAAATAGCTGTTAATACGCAGCTGTGCGACCACAGCTCCCACCAGGGCGCATACGCCGGCGCTGATCCCGCTCCATCCACTCAGGGATATGAAGCGCGACGACCGTTCCATCATTCGTTTAATGTCCTGCAGGGTTTCCAGCGGGGGATGTTGGCTATCCATAAAAAGCACTTTGTAAAACAAAGTAAGTGCGTGTTTTTTAGATTTCCAAACTTTTTAAAAATAAAAGCAGTTTTTTAGCTTTAAGTTGAAAGTTCAAAGCTTCGGATATAAAGCCCGAATTCAGGGTTATTAGATTTGATAGTTATTGAGTTTTTTAGTTCTTTAGTTTTTAGTTCTTTGGTTCTTGGTTGCTGGCCATCGGCTCAGTAGCGAGCAGCTACTGTCATCTGATCTGAAGGAGAATCGCTGGGTGGTGTATTGCTTATGGCTTATAGCTTGCAGCTTGAGGCTGTATGCATTTGCTTTCAGCTTCACTTTTTAGCTTTCAGCTGTCTTGCCTTGCCCGCCGTCCGCGTGTCGCTGAAGCTTTAGCGGAGGCGCAAGCTTTAGCGTAGGAGGGCCTTTTGCCCTCTGCCCTTTGCCTCCTCCCTACTGCCGATTGCCTGTTCACCACTACTTACTGCCTTTTCCTTTTACGTCATATACTAACAACTGTATGTATCATATACAGTGTTGCCACAACATTATTAATGGTATTTTCACGATAATTATGCAATCTTCTACCATGTATTCACCGAAATAATTCGGGTTTTACCGATGTGATAGCCCTTTTTATCTTTTTTAACAATATGCTTTTCTGTCTGTTATTGTATTTTTGGCGGTGAAATCAAACCGACCTTATAAGAATGCCTATTAGACCGCTTAAAATCCTGTTGCTGATTCTGTTGACCCAAAGCACAATAGCCCAAACCAGGATACTGAAAGGAATTGTAAAAGATGCTCATAGCGACGAACGTATCCCTTTTGCCTCTATGCAGTTCCAGAAACAAAAGACCGGCAAACTCAGCGATTCGGCAGGATCATTCATCTTTCATTTTAACGAATGGCCTTCTGACACCCTCATCATTTCTTATGTAGGCTATCAGGATTTTAAACTACCATTCGATAGCTTTTTATTGTCCCGTGCTAAAAACAATGTTTTAGACATCAGCGTCCTGATGGAACGTGGCAATTTTGCTGCAGTGGTGGTTAAAAAGAAAATTGATCGGGGCCTGCTGATGTGGAAACGTATTGTGAAACACAAACCGCAGAACGACCGTTACCGCTTTCACAATTTCTCCTATGAACTGTATAACAAACTGGAAGTAGACCTCAAGAACATCAAAAGAGAAAAATGGGAGAACCTGCCCTTCATCAGGAAGTTTAATTTTGTGCTGAATAACATCGATACCACGGAGGAAGGGGTCCCCTATTTACCGGTGTATATTACAGAAGCAATCTCTGATTACTACTTCCAAAAAACGCCCCTGCGCCGCCGTGAAGTGTTTAGAGGCACCAAAACCATGGGGGTGAACAATGAAAGTGTTTCGAAATTATTGGGCGGTATTGACCAAAACGTAAACTTTTACGCCAACTTCATACCCGTATTCGACAAACAGTTTGTAAGTCCTATCAGCGATAACGGCGATGCGTTCTATAATTACAAAGTGCTGGACTCGCAATTTGTAAACGGCCGCCGGCTTATTCACTTCTTCTTTATTCCCAAACACAAAGGGCAAAACACATTTGAAGGTGATTGCTGGGTACATGATACCACCTTTGCCGTGCAAAAGATGAACCTTCGCCTTGGTAAAGATGCTAACCTGAACTACGTAAACCGGCTTAGTTTGATCCAGGAATTCAGTATGCTCAACGACAGCACCTGGTTCCTTACCAGAGATAAATTTGTGGTTGATCTTTCCCTGCTTTCCGGTGAAAAAGAAAAAGTGTTATCGGCCATTGGCAGAAAAACCACCACCTATAAAAACATTGTTGTTAATGATACGTCGGTAACCCATGAGCTGGCCAAAAACAAGCTCATTGAAGAAACCATTTTTCCGCCTCAGGCCAACAATGCGCCCGATTCTTTTTGGGTACAAAACCGCCACGAAGAGTTAAGCCCTACTGAAAAGAAATTATACCAAACCATCGATACACTGTTAAAACTGCCGGCCTTTCAACGGGCAATAAAAACAGTGAATTTTCTGGCAACGGGCTACCTTGATATTGGCAAATTTGAGATTGGACCCTGGTACAACTGGCTCTACGCAAACACCCTGGAGGGCACGCGCTTCCGCTTTGACCTTGGTACCAATGAAAAAATGTTCAAGAAATTGTATTTACACGGGTACCTGGCCTATGGAACAAAAGACCAGCAATTTAAGTACGAAGGGGATTTCCTGTATTTGTTCAAGAAAAATCCCAGGACATACATTGCGGCCAAGTATTCAAAAGACCTCGATTACGGGCAGAACTATTTAGATGAAGTAAGCCAGGATAACATTTTTGCATTAACCATCAGAAAGAATGGTGTTCCTATTAAGTTCATGAAGACCGAATTAATGCAGATGGATCTGTTCAAGGAATGGCATTCCGGTTTATCGGTTACCCTTACCGGTTCACGCAGGTTATACAATCCTTTGTTGAACCTGCCCGAAAAAGAGATCTTTAATGATGGCAACGGCGCCACAGAACCCTTAAATACCTTTGAAACTTCGGTACAGCTTCGTTGGGCATACCTGGAAAAGTTTCTGGATGGAGATTTTTACCGCTATAGTCTGGGCAGTCCCTATCCTATTTTATCTTTTAAATATACACGTGGTATTAAGGGCGTATTGAACAGCCATTATGATTACAGTAAAATAAGCGGTAGTGTTTCTGACTATTTGAAAATATCGCCCTATGGCAATTTGTACTATAGTGTATTTGCCGGTAAAACATTTGGCACGCTGCCTTTTATGTTGCTGGATGTAGCGCCCGGTAATGAAATTTACTACTATAACAAGTATGCCTATAGCTTAATGAACCGCTGGCAATACCTGCATGATAAATATGCGGGGTTTAATTTTGAACATAATATCGGGTCAGGCATTTTCCGGTTTACAAAGCTTACGCGCCGGTTAAAATTCCGTCAGTTTTATACTGTGAAAGGTTTGTGGGGCAGCCTGAGTGAACAAAACAGGGCATTGAACATGCCTGCCGGCTCTACATATACCTTTCAATCACTGGATGGAAAAACATACATGGAAATTGGTACTGGTGTAGATAATATCTTTAAAGTGTTGCGGTTTGATTTTGTTTGGCGGGTATTACCTCAACCCCTGCCCGAAGCAGCCTCCCAACGTTTTGGCGTGTTTGGAAGTTTCAGACTGCAATTCTAATGGTGAGTTGTGAGTAGTAAATGGTGAGTATAAATACAGCTAAGAAATAATAATAATGATCCCGACTTCGGTCGGGATTTTTTTATTTAGAGGTGATTGTTCGATTCTTCGACTACGCTCAAGGCGCTCAGGATTTAAAAAAACAGGTGCCGTAGAAACGGCTCCTGGTAAAGTGTAATTTGCGATACTTCACAAAGAAAAAGAACTACGATAATTTGCTAATGCCCGATTGAAATTCAGGGGAAATTTCAATTTGCCGGATCAGTAACGGACTATCACTAATTAAAACAGTAAAACGACAGGTTGGTACTAAAAAGAAATGAAAAAAATTTATCATATTGATTCTAATCAACTGAAACGCAGGAAAGATTGACCATTCTACATAAATAAAAAAGGGCGATTAGAAAATCGCCCCGCAGGTCATGCCCTCAAAGCTATTGCATAGACCTTGTTTAACTTCGTCAAAAGTATTATACAGTTTTTTAAATAAATAATTTTTTAGACGAGCAGCAGTATTTTAACAAATAAGTCATCCCAAACACCATATTCAGCGACACAGATTGTGTGTAAAAAAGACACTTTAAATTGGATTTAATCTACTCAACCGATTGAGTACTCATTTTTTATCTTTTATACCATAATAAAAAAGCCGGCAGCTTAAAAAAAGCTGCCGTCTAAATTATTTCTTACGTATACGTTATTACTGTACAGTTACTGTAACTGATGAAGCCAGTTTACCACCGTATGAACGATGGATACCATCGGCATACTGCAGCGTAAGCTTGTGCTCACCAGGCGTTAATTTCAGTTCTGCTTCTTTTTGAGCATTACCAAAATGCAGGTGAGTTGAATCTTTAGGTACAACAGTTCCTAAAGCCAGAGAATCACCATTATCGATCAAAATATGGTGGTGCCCAGAAGCAGGTTTTATAACACCGGCTGAATCCAGTGCAATACCTGATACACCCATTTGTACTTTAAACGGAGATTTAATTTTCTGGCCATTTTTCAGGTTCTTGAAAAATACTTTGGCGCCAGCGGGAATTTCGGGCACCGCTGGTACTGAAGCAACAGTATCAGTCGCTTTGTGTGTAGTATCCATAGAAGCAGAGGCAGAAGTATCAGTAGCAGTTTCTCCTGTTTTGGAACCGCTATCGTTACAAGCAACCATGCCTAAAAACAGAAAAGGAATAAGACCAATTTTACGCATAAACTATTTTTGAAGTGATGAAATAAAGATCAATCCATCCCCACCTATATCAAACAACTGCGCAAATTTAAAGGTATATAATTGATATATACCTAATTGCCTGCTTATTAACAATCAAAAAACCGGCTATTGCACCGCATCCAGTACCTGCAGGATCGTTCTGACAGCCTTTTTTATTTCTTTGGCCGAAATGGTAAGCGGCGGGGCAACCCGCATACATTCAGGGGCAAACAGGAACCAGTCGGTCAGAATGCCCTGCTGCAAACAGCCATCGATCACTCTTTTATTTATATCGAAACTTTCAAATTCAACGGCGATCAGCAGCCCGTTGGCCCGTACCTTTTTAATTAACGGGTGTTGCAACATTTCAACAAACAACGCCGCTTTATGGGCTACCTGCCCTACTATTTCTTCCTTCAACAGCACTTTTAATGCCGCCAGTCCGGCTGCACAGCAAACGGGGTGGCCGCCAAAGGTGGTAATATGGCCAAGAACCGGGTTTTCGGTAAATACCTCCATTAGCTTTTTATCGGCCACAAAAGCGCCCAGGGGCATGCCGCCGCCCAGTGCCTTCCCCATTAAAACAATATCGGGCACCACGTTAAACTGTTCAAATCCCCATAGCGTACCGGTTCGGCCAAAGCCGGCCTGGATTTCATCCAGTACCAATAAAGTGCCGGTTTCCTTACATTTCTTTTCCAGGGCCGCCATCCATTGGGGGGAGGGCGCCACCACCCCGCGTTCGGCCTGAATGGTTTCGGCAAAAACACAGGCAGTTTGGGTAGTTATTTCGTTCAACGATTCAAAAACGTCGTACTCCAGGTGCAATACATCGGGCAACAGGGGCCTGAAGGCATTGCGCCAGTATTCGTCGCCCATAATGCTTAAAGCGCCCTGGGTTGAACCGTGGTAGCTTTTATTGAAGGCAATGATCTGCGTGCGGTTGGTGACCCGTTTGGCCAGTTTCATAGCCCCTTCGGTGGCTTCCGCCCCGGAATTGGTAAAATATACCGAATTCAGCGAGGGCGGCAAATAATCGGTTAGCCATTTGGCATATTGCACCTGGGGTGTTTCAATCATTTCGCCATATACCAACAGGTGCATATAGTCGTCAACCTGTTTTTTGATGGCTTTTACCACCTTTGGATGCCGGTGGCCAACATTGCACACACTGATACCGGCAATGAGGTCGAGGTATTTTTTGCCGGCAGCATCAACCAACGTGCTTCCCTTTGCTTTCACGATCTCCAGTGCCAACGGAGCGGGGGAAGTTTGGGCTACGTGCCGGAGAAATAATTCGCGTTTATTCATAATCCCGGCAAAGATACCCCCTAACCCCCTAAAGGGGGAATTCCGGTTCCCATAATGTCATTGGCCGTTTTTACTTTTCACGACTTGCATGCGAATTATTAGGATATTTGTTGCTCAGACTCTTTAAAACCTAACTACTATGCCAGTAATCTTACACGTTGAAGGGGTTTACCCCAAATTTGGAAGTAATATATTTATTGCTCCTAATGCTACCATCGTTGGCAATGTTGAAATGGGCGATGACTGCAGTGTTTGGTTCAATGCGGTGGTACGAGGCGATGTAAACGCCATTCGTATGGGAAATAAAGTAAATGTGCAGGACGGGGCCATTATTCACTGTACCTATAAACGCAC
>JAJKIL010000052.1 GCA_021154515.1 Niastella sp.
CGGAACAGCAACAACTGATCCACCAGGCTCAACATGCGGCGGGCATTGCGATACACGGTTTGTAATTCGCCATCCGGTTTTTCGGGCGATTCCTGTTTGCGGCTCAACACATCTTTCAACGGATTGATGATGAGCGTCAGCGGGGTTCTGAACTCGTGCGAAACATTGGTAAAGAAGGTGAGCTTGTTTTCATTGATGGTGCGTTCGCGTTCATTGAGCACCTGTTCCTTTTCACGTTCGGCCCTTTCCCTTTCCAGTTCCGATCTTTTGTTGGCTGCATCCAGGTGCGCAATGGCCACTTCGTATTTCAGGCGGGTTTGCCTGGAGCGGTACCACCACCACGCATACAGTAAAGCAATCAGCACGCAGCCATATAACAAATACGCCAGCCACGTGCGGTACCAGGGCGGCAACACGGTGATGCGTAGCATTACTTCTTCTTTATTCCAGTTGCCGTTTACATCGGTGCTTTTTACGCGGAACACATAACTGCCTTCGCCCAGGTGTGTATAGTTGGCGGTGCGCAGGTTACCGGTATAATTCCAGCCCCTGTCCCACCCTTCCATATAATACGCGTACGTTATTTTACCGGGCGTGGCATATTCGGGCGCCACATAGGTAAACGAAAAAACCGCCTTGTTGTAAGGCACTTTCAATTTATCGGTATAGGGCACCGGTTGATTATCTACCGTAATACCGGTGAGGTACACCTGCCAAGGGTGCGGTGTTTGTTGTATGCTTTCGGGATGAAAAATATTGAACCCTTTTATGCCGCCAAACAACAGCTCGCCCGAGCGAAGCGCCAGCGAAGAATTGGGGTTGAACTGGTTGCTTTGCAAGCCATCGCCCTGGTAGTAATTATGGAATGTTTTTGTAGCCGGCGTAAAACATGCCAGGCCATTATAAGTGCTCATCCACAAATTACCTTTACCATCCTCCTGCATGTTCAGCACTTCATTGTTACACAACCCTTCATCGGTTGTATACCGGGCGGTAATTTTACCTTGTGCCCGATCGAACAACACCAGTCCGCCGCCCTCGGTGCCCAGCCAGAAATCACCAGCTTTGTCTTCCACTATACAGCGAACACTTTTGCCGATGTTGTAGTAAGTATGTTGTTTGTTTACGCGGTCAATTTTTATCAGCTGGGTCAGGTTACCGCCCCACAGCACCCCGTTGCGGTCTTCCTGTAAGGCAAACAATTCCGACAGGTTATCAAAGAACTCAAAGCGGTCAGTTGTTTTGTTGTAATGAAATAATGCCCCTTTTATGCCGCCTTCCTGCAGCGTGGTGGCCCACAAGGCGCCTTCATGGTCTACACACAACCGGTACACCATCTTGTTCTCGGCATTATTGTAAATGGGATTGAAACATTTGTACCGGTGGAAGGTATGGGTACGCGGTTCAAACAAATTCATGCCACCCCAATAGGTGCCGATCCATACTGCACCTTCGTGATCGGTAACAATACTGGTGATGAAGTTATTGCTGATAGTTGCCGCATTACCGGGATCGTTTTTAAAATTCGTGAAGGCGCCCTGTTTTCTATCCCACAAACTTACCCCACCAAATTCAGATCCGATCCAGATGCGGCCATCGGGCATTTCATAAAAAGCCGAGACGTAACTATTCACCAGGCTGTTGCTATTGAGGGGGTCATGCGCAATAGTCGTAAAGCGGCTTTTTTGTCCGTCGATGATATTGATACCACCGCGTTGTGAACCCAGCCACACGCGGCCTTCCCGGTCTACAAAAACGGTATTGAAGTTTTCATTGCTCAGGCTGTTCACCCGGCCATCGGCTACCAGGTGGTTCCCCTGCCGGGTGGCAGGGTCGTATATTTTTACGCCATTGTCCTTGGTCACCATCCATAAGCGGTGCTGGTGATCGAGCGCAAAATCGGCTACCTTATCGGTGGCCAATTGGGGATCGTATTGATCGAGCGCCCGGGTATAGGCATTGGTGTTTAGATCATATAAATAAATGCCATTATTGGTGCCCACCCATAACTGCCCGCCATCGGGGAAGATCCTGAAAGAAGACCTGAGCGTTTCGTTCACCAGCTGCAATTGCCTGGTGTTGGGATTGAACAAACAAAGTCCGCGCGAGACCACAAACACCCATACTCTTTTTTTATCATCGATGCGAATGCAGGCGGCGGAATAGTTAGCCGTTGTAACGCCATTGGCCACCAGCGGCACCTGTACCGCCGTATTATTTTTATACATCAATAACCCATCGATCAAACTGGCGATGAGCATGGCGCCATCTTCCGTGCGTTTAATATCTTTTGTTTCGGTATTCAATGTTCGGGCTACCTTTTCACCATAAGGCAGGAACCGGAGCCGGGTAAACTTATCAGTAGCGGTTTGATAAATGCTGAGCCCCGTGTTGGTGCCGATCCATACGTTGCCGGCGGCATCTTCCTGGATGGCGTGAATGCTGTTATCTACCAGCGAACTGGTATCGTTAAACCGGTTGCGAAATACTTTGAATGCATAGCCATCGTAGCGGTTCAACCCATCATAGGTGCCAAACCAGATAAAACCTTTATGGTCCTGGTAAATAGCGCGGATTGTATTATTGGAGAGTCCCTGCTCAATGCCCAGGTATGACAATGGTGGATTGCCGGCAAAAACAGGCCTGGGGCAAATTACCACCACAAATACAATTAGTATAGCATACAAATACCTCACTTGCATATTGAAATTGCTTACCGCTTATTCCCGGGCCTCCCCCCGGCCCCCTCCGGTGGAGGGGGAGTAATACAGCCTCGCGCTTCTTCTTAACCTGTCGCACTTTCTGCCTCGCCCGCCGAAGCTTTAGCGTAGGAGGGCCGTCTGCCTTCTGCCTTAAAAATAAGCCGAAATTTCCATAATTTTTGATTGCCACTGGTGGAACCAGGGCCTTTATTACGTATAGAACAGCGTATGCTGTAAAACATACCTTTAACTATGAAACGATTGCTTGTTGCCTGTACGGTCCTTCTAAGTACTTCCATATATGCGCAAACCGATACCTGTAAAATCACCATCGACTGGAAAGCGGTAGTCACCGAATCAAAAACAACGGCCACCTTGCAGTTGGTGGAAAATCCCATGGTGCGGCCCGGTTCTCCCATTCACACCAATACATTCAAAGCGTTGAAAGAACTGGGTGCTGATTATGTTCGGTACGTACCCTGGTTTCCCTATCCTAAAATGGCCGTTGCGGAATTACAACCGCCTGCCGCCAATAAAACTTTCTGGGATCTCACTTATCTTGACAGCACCATGCAGGCCGTGATGGAAGCCACCAAAGGACACTCCACCGTCATCAACTTCAGCACTACCCCCGCCTGGTTATGGAAAACTGCCAAACCGGTACAATATCCTGCAGACCCGTATGGCCTCTGCTGGGATTATAACCAGGGCAACCAACTGCGCGACACTACCATGCAGGAACTAACGGGCTATTATGCTCGCTTATTCAGCTGGTATACCAAAGGCGGATTTACCGATGAGTTGGGTGTATTTCATAAATCGGGTCATTTTTATAATATCCCTTATTGGGAAGTGTTGAATGAGCCCGACCTGGAACATCACATCCCGGTGGAATTATATACAAAAATGTATGATGCTATTGTATTTGAATTGAAGAAGCTCTCTCCCCAGACAAAATTTGTGGGGCTCTCGCTCGCCTATGTACGCGACCCGGCTTATTTTGAATATTTCCTGGATCCCAAAAATCATAAACCCGGGATCCCACTGGAAGGCATCTCGTACCACCACTATTCAAGACCAGCATGGCCGCAGCAAACCATCGATGAATACCAGTATGCATTTTTCGATCATGCAGAATCTTTTCTCGATAAGGTACGCTATATAGAAAGCATCAGAAAACGGCTGGCGCCGCAGGTGTTTACCATGATCAATGAAATTGGGGTGATCCTGCGTTCCCCCAGTGAATCGGGGCCCATACATGACCACTACTGGAATCTTGCCGGCGCTATGTATGCCTATATCTTTCTGGAGCTCACCAAACTGGGCATCGATGTAGCCGGTGAATCGCAACTGGTTGGTTACCCCACGCAATTCCCTGATGTAAGTATGATGAATTGGGAAAACGGCCATCCCAATGCCAGGTATTGGGTGCTCCGGTTGTTGAAAGAAAATTTCGGCCCCGGCGATCAGTTGCTGAAAACAAGCATCAAAGGTAAAGGCAACCACCTGGCAGCACAGGGTATCATTACCAAACAGGGAAGAAAAATATTACTGATCAATAAACACAACTCAGCAGTGACTGTAGTCTTACCATCTGAAGCGGGTAACGCGGTTGTTAACCAGTCAGACATTCTTACAGGAGAAAACCCTCCTGCTAAAACAACGCTTTCAGGTACTACGATCGTGTTGAAGCCATTTGCCGTTGCGATCGTAGATTGTAAATAATAAGCTGCCTATTGTCAATTGGCTAACCGGTATTCGTTGGGCGACAGGCCGGTCTTTTGTTTAAACAACCGGGTAAAGTGCTGGGGATATTTGAAGCCCAGTTCGTAGGCGATATCGCTGATGGATTTATCGAGGTCGAATATTTTCTCCTTGGCGAGATGTATTAATTTCTCCTGCACAAATTCCTGCGCCGATTTACCGGTTTCTTTTTTTACCAGATCACCAAAATAATTGGGTGATAAATTCAGTTCGCCGGCGCACCAGGCTACAGAAGGCAAACCAATGGTCTGGGGTTTATCTGTTTGAAAATATCCGTTCAACAACGCTTCAAATTTTTCCAGAAATCCTTTGTTCACGTTATCGCGGGTAATAAACTGCCGGTCGTAAAAGCGCACACAATAGTTCAGCAACAATTCAATGTTAGAGATGATAAGCTTTTTGCTGTGCTTGTCAACCGACTGCTCCAGCTCGTATTTAATTTTTGCAAAACTTTCAAGGATCACCTTTCTTTCGCGTTCCGACAAATGCAATGCTTCATTCGCCAGGTAGCCAAAGAAGGTATAGTCCTGGATATGTTTGCCCAATGAGGTACCATGAATAAAATCTTCATGAAACACCAGCGCATGTCCTTTCGGTTGAAATAGCACGCCATTGCTGTCAACCGCCGCTACCTGTCCCGGGGCAAAGAAAACCAGGGTGCCTTCCTGGTAATCATATTTATGGCGGCCATAGCGCATGTCGCCACACTTAACATCTTTTATGAATATGGTGTAAAATCCGAAATAGATGGGCGCCCCTGCCCGCGGATCGGCCTTCGACAGATCCACCACGCTTACCAGCGGATGCAGCGTTTCATTGTTATTGAATGCGTTATACTCACTTACTGTTTCAAATCGCCTCGTAATATCCATATGCTTTATCATTTAACAGGATCAAAATTACCAATTTATTTGTCACTTACCGGCCGGCCGGCCGGCATCAGGAATAATGGTATTTAAACCAGTAATCTGTATACCAAACGAGCCGGGCAATGGTTAGACCTTTGCATCAAACAAACAGCTATGCAAAAAAGAAAATTAGGTAAAAGCGGTTTAGAAGTATCCGCGCTCGGTTTGGGTTGTATGGGATTGAGCTTTGGCTTTGGCCCCGCAACAGACAAGCAGGACGCTATCAAATTGATCAGAAAAGCGTATGAACTCGGCGTCACCTTTTTCGACACGGCCGAGGCATACGGACCCTATGAAAATGAAGAACTGCTGGGCGAAGCGTTGCAACCGTTCCGCAACGAAGTGGTGATTGCCACCAAATTTGGGTTCAAAGATGGTAAACTACCAATGGGTACAGACAGCCGTCCGGAGAATATAAGAGCGGTGGCGGAAGCCGCGCTGAAACGGTTACAAACAGATGTGATCGATCTGTTGTACCAGCACCGCATCGACCCCAATGTGCCTATTGAAGAAGTAGCCGGCACCGTGAAGGACCTGATCAAAGAAGGAAAGGTTAAATATTTTGGGATGAGTGAAGCAGGTGTACAAAACATTCGCCGGGCGCATGCCGTGCAACCGGTGGCGGCCTTACAAAGCGAATACTCGCTCTGGTGGCGGGAACCTGAGCAGGAAATTCTGCCCACGCTGGAAGAACTGGGTATCGGGTTTGTACCTTTTAGTCCTTTAGGTAAAGGTTTTTTAACAGGAAAGATCGATGAGAACACTACATTCAGTCAAAACGATTACCGCAATATAGCTCCCCGCTTTTCAGAAGAGAACCGAAAAGCCAACCAGGCATTGATCGATGTGCTGGGACAAATTGCAAAGGGGTTAAACGCCACTATTGCACAAATTGCCCTGGCCTGGCTGCTGGCGCAAAAACCCTGGATCGCTCCTATCCCGGGCACTACCAAATTAAATCGTTTGGAAGAAAATATGAACGCTGCCTATATTACCCTCAGCGCGGGCGATCTTAAAAAAATAAATGAGGCATTGGCCAACATTGAAATACAGGGAGCCAGATATCCTGAGCAAATGCAAAAAATGATCAACCGGTAAAAAGCTGGTGATAATATTCCCCGCTTCCCCGGGACGGTGTTTGCCGTTTGCCATCTGCCGCCTGCCGATTGCCCTTTGCCCTTTGGTGGCTCCTTTTTTGCGTGCCCAACTGGTAAAACTATCAGTTATGAACATTGAAATAAAAGCACCCAAACAAAATCCACTGGAAAAATATCCGCAGCCGCCTTATCCAGCGCAGGAACAACAAATGCCGGGCTCAGAGCAGCAAATGGATCCCAAGCCAGATCATGGTGAAACATCATATCAGGGAACCGGGAAACTAACGGGCCGTAAAGCGTTGATCACCGGTGGTGATTCGGGTATTGGCAAGGCAGTAGCGATTGCTTTCGCAAGGGAAGGCGCCGATGTGCTCATCTCCTATTTAAACGAGGAAGAGGATGCGCTGGAAGTGGAACGTTATATTCAGGCTGCGGGCAGAAAAGCAGTGCTGGTGCCGGGTGATATCAGCAATGAAGAACATTGTACAGAACTGGTTCAAAGAGCCATTCAGGAATTTGGCCAGTTAGATATTATAGTGAACAACGCCGCTCACCAGATGCAACATAAAACCTTACAGGAAATTTCAGCCGAAGAATGGGAATACACTTTCAGAACGAATGTGCATGCCATGTTTTACATTTGTAAGGCGGCAGAACCGCATTTACAACCAGGCAGTTCCGTTATCAATACCACTTCTGTGAATGCCTATACCCCCAACCAAACATTACTGCCCTATACATTGACCAAGGCGGCCATTCAAAATTTTACCGCCACACTGGCGCAGTTGTGGGGCGAAAAAGGCATCCGGGTAAATTGCGTAGCGCCCGGCCCCATTTGGACACCATTGATCCCCGGTAGTTTCCCGGCAGAGAAAGTAAAGGAATTCGGCAGTCAAACACCTATGAAACGCGCAGGCCAGCCGGCCGAACTGGCGCCTGTATATGTACTGCTGGCTTCTGATGAAGCAAGTTATATGTCGGGGGCAACCGTACAGGTTACAGGTGGTATGCCTACTATATAGAAAATATTTGAAGATGATGCAACAAGAGCTGTCATGTATGATGGCTCTTTTTTTTATGTCCGGGGTTGAATATGAACTTCATACTCCCGGATCGTCGTCTACGATCTCATTTTCGACGTATATAATTACGTTTCCATTCCCCAGGCGTTGCTTTAACAGGGTAAGTAAAAAATATACCGATGTATTTTCCAAATACTCTTTTAATTGCCAGATGCCATTACAAAAGCTTACGCC
>JAJKIL010000053.1 GCA_021154515.1 Niastella sp.
AATCAATATATCTTTACACATTGATATGACAACCGGCTTACAGGCCCGTCCCGTTTGATTTTGCAGCTGATAATACGATTGCGTACCAATGGACTTACCTACCGGTTAACTGTAATTTGCTAAATTTTTCAAACCTGCCTGTTAACTTTTCATGACAGGTTTTATGTTTATTTATATCATCTATTTCTTAACCCTGACAATCTGCTAATAGCCATGGGAACAGCAATGCAAAGAACCATTCGTCAATTACGTTCTGAAGACCGTGAGTTTTTTCAGATCGCTATCTCCGTTGACTGTGTAATTTTTGGTTTCGACAAGAACGAACTGAAAGTATTACTCATTAAATCTGACCTGGAAGAATTCAATAACCAATGGTCTTTACTCGGCTACCTGGTACGTCCCGATGAAAACCTCGACACTGCCTCTTATCGCGTGCTGAAACATCGCACTGGTTTGGATGATGTGTACCTTGAACAGGTTTATACTTTTGGTGAGGTAAGCCGACACCCCGCCGGGCGCGTTATCAGCACCGCCTATTATTCGCTGATCAATATCAAGGACCATCAGCCCATGCTTACTGACAATGAGCTGCACTGGCATCCTGTAAATGAGATCGGTGCACTGGCATTTGACCATAAGACCATCCTCGACACCTGTTTGCAAAGGCTGCAATCAAAAATTGAGGACCACCCCATCGTTTTCAATTTATTGCCTGAAAAGTTCTCACTCAGGGAGTTACAAAACCTGTATGAAGCCATTCTGGGCGTAAAAATGGACCGCCGCAACTTCAGAAAGAAGTTCTTCTTAATGAACTGGCTCGAAGATATGAATGAGCTGGAACAGGACGTTCCGCACCGTCCGGGCAAGCTCTACCGTTTTAATGCAACCCGGTTCTCTAACGGTAAGAAGACCCAGGCCACCCTGGTTGTATAATAGCCCAACTTTTTAACATATTAACCTTTCGTAATTTAAAATCAAACTACAAGCAGCATTTTAATGTTGTGACTGTCTAAATAAGTAGAGTCACACTAATCTTACCATAATATCTGGTACATGCAGGCCAGCGTTCCTGGCCATGTAACTTGGCTATACCTTCTTGTATTAAGGCAGTATTCTGTAGCAATCAAAATTTGTGAAAGCATTGACTGGCGTGGGTTTTATTTTTTGGAATCTAAGAAATTAAGTATAATTGTGTATAGGTCACACATTGGTATCATTGTTTCTTAACCAATAACTACTTCTATTATGCCCTCAAAACGATTGCTAAAGGCAGTACTGCCTTTAATGTTTGCTATTTATTCTATCTCCGCTTATTCTCAAACAAAACAAATTACCGGTAGTGTTAAAGACAGCAAGGGAGCCGGCATTGCTGGCGCTTCTGTCGTTATTAAAGGTGCCCGAGGCGGTACCACTACCAATGCTGAAGGGATCTTCAGACTACCGGTGCCCGAAGCCACCAAAACGCTAACCGTGAGTGCGGTTGGCTTTACAACAACCGACGTAGACGTTTCAGCAACCAGCACAGTTGAGGTTGCGTTAGTTGAAAGCAACAACAGCCTGAACGAAGTGATTGTTGTGGGTTATGGTACGGTAAAAAAACGAGACCTGACGGGCTCGGTATCTTCAGTAACTGCCAAGGATTTTAACCGCGGGCAGATCAATACGCCTGAGCAGCTGTTGCAAGGTAAAGTACCGGGGTTGCAGATCACCAACAGTAGTGGTCAGCCGGGTGGCCTTACCATTGTAAAGATCAGGGGTAACAACTCCATCAGAACCGGTAATACGCCATTGTATGTAGTGGATGGGATCCCGTTGGATGGAAGAACGGCCCGCCCCGACTTTGCTCCTTCTGGTGTTGGGACTACGCCTGCGAGTGACCCGCTCACTTTTATAAATCCCAATGAGATCTCCGATGTGCAGGTACTAAAGGATGCCTCTGCTTCCGCTATTTATGGTTCACGTGGCGCAAACGGTGTTGTATTGATAACTACCAAGAAAGGGACTGCAGGCATAATGAAGATCGACGCCAATGCATCAGCAGGATTTAGCAATGAAATGCGCAAGATAAAAGTGCTTGATGCAGGTGGGTACCGGTCGGCCCTTGCAAAATATGGCGCGCCCCTGTCCGATTCCGGCGCAAGCATTAAACCATTCGATGAGATCCTTCGGCATGGCTTTACCCAGAATTACTCATTGGCCTTCAGTGGCGGATCTGAAAATGGCCGGTACCGCGCTTCCTTCTTTGTGGGTGACCAGGACGGCATCATTTTAAAAACGAACCTGAAAAAGTATACCGGCAACTTTAATGGTCAATATAAATTCTTTGATAAAAAGTTAAGCATTGACTTTAGTGCTACTGCTTCCCATGTTGCAGAGCAGGTGGCTCCCATATCGCAGGATGCGGGCAGTAACGGTAACCTGATATCGCTGGCATTGATCTGGAACCCGACACTGCCACTGAGACATAGCGATGGAACCTATAATCAGGCAAATCCCAGCGGTCAGGTTAATCCGCTGGCTTTATCAGACGCTTATAACGATTACGTAAACATTACTACCCTGCTGGGAAATGTAAGCGCTGGTTACAAGTTCACCGACTGGTTAGAATATAAATTCCTGTATGGCCTTAACTATGGCCGGGGCGACAGAAAGGGTGAAATACAGGGCTGGATAAAAGGTACCGGTGGTGATGCCCCCGCAAAAGGCCTTGCTGCCGTATATGGCAGGAATTTATCTTCACAAACAATTACCCATACCCTGAATTTTAATAAAGACCTCACAGACGACTTTTCTTTGAATGCATTGGTAGGATATGAATACTGGAAAACCAATTACTGGGGCGCCACCACATACGTATATGATTTCCCCTATAATCTTACGGAAACCAATCGCACAGGCATACACTACTACGATAATATGGCTGCAGGCAAACAGGGTAATTTACAGGCCGGTTCCTTCCGCGATCCACTGACTGAAATTCAAAGCGTTTTTGCCCGGGCTGTTTTCAGTTACCATGCAAGATATTCATTGACAGCCACTTTCCGCCGTGATGGTTCAAGCAAGTTCGGCTCCAATAACAAATACGCCAACTTCCCGGCTGTAGCAGCAAAATGGACCATTAGTAGCGAAGATTTTATGCATGACCAGAAGTTGTTCAAAACACTGAGTCTAAGATTGGGTTATGGTGAAACGGGAAACCAGGAGTTTCCGTCTAATGCGGCGCTTGATGTATACCAGTATACCAATAATGCCACATTAACAACCGTACATTTTGGCAACCCGGATCTGAAATGGGAAACCGTGAAATCTGTTGATGCCGGTCTTGATTTTGAACTGTTGAACGGCAGGATCTATGGTACAGTAGATTATTTCAACAAAAAAACAACCAATCCTATTATTCTTAAAACAATTTCGCAACCTTTCCCCGGGGCCAGCCAATACATAAATATAACTGATGCCTATGTAAGAAATAATGGGGTGGAGGCTAGTTTGGGTGGAGAGATCGTTACCGGTAAGGATTTTACCTGGAGTGCTAGTGGAAACGTAACAATCCTGAAGAACAAATTTGTGTATCCTGCGGCAGGAACCGCTCCATTTTTATTAACAGGTGCGTTACATGGCCAGGGAACCAGTGGCGCCTATTCTGAAGCTATTGCCAATGGACAACCATTAAACGTTTTTTGGCTGCCAGAGTTTACAGGATTTGATAAAGATGGTATAGGCTCATATGCCAATAAAGGCACTCCGCAATATGTTGCCGACCCTAACCCCAAAGCCTACATGGGTTTCAATACAGATATCGGTTATAAAAAATGGAATTTAAACCTGGGCGCACACGGCCAGTTTGGCAACAAATTGTACAACAATACGGCAATGAGTGTGCTGAACATTTCGAATATTGTTGGTGGCCGTAACATAGCAGAAGGATTACCGGGTACCTCAGAGAATGTGGCAAATAACATCGCCACTTCAACCCGCTTCCTCGAAAAAGGCAGTTATGTAAAACTACACAACGCCAGTCTGCGGTATACATTTGGCAATATTGGCAACCAGATTAAAAACCTGAGTGTGTCTGCAACCGTAAACAATGTCTTTGTTATCTCAAAATACAAAGGCTTTGATCCGGAAGTGAATGTTGATAAAGCGCTGAATGGCGTACCATCACTGGGCGTTGATTATATTGGTTATCCTACCCAAAGGACCTTTTTATTAGGTGTAAGTTTTCAATTATAACTGTTACTTAAATAATACAATATGAAACTTAAATATATATCGATACTCGGGTTGGTGACTGTTATGGGTTGTACGAAACTGGATCAGAGTTTAAATGATAGCTTTACAACCGGCTCGCAAAACGCAGATGTGAATGCATTACTGAATGCAGCCTATAACAGCATGAATGCACTGATGCATGCCCAGGACCAATTATTTTCCTTACAGGAAACAACAACCGATGAAGCGTTGATACCCACCCGTGGCGGTGACTGGGACGACAATGGCGTTTGGCGGGTGCTGCATGCCCATACCTGGAACGTAATACATGCACAGTTTAAAACTGTATATAATAATCTGGGCGGCCTGCAAAGCTCGGCCCTGACCGTCCTGGCATTTAATCCCAATCCGACCCAGCGGGCAGAAGCATTATTCCTGCGGTCCTTGTCTCAGTTTTATTTACTCGACCTGTTTGGCCAGGTGCCCTACCGCACTGTCGCCGGATACAACAGCCTTGAACCAGCCCCGGTAATGACCCCCGCACAGGCAGTGGATACTTTGGTGACTACTTTGACTTCAATTATTCCGCAATTATCTGATAGCAGTAAGCCTTACAGAGCAAGTCCGGATGCTGCCCGTTTTTTATTAATGAAAGTGTTATTGAACAAAGGTGCTTTTTTGAACAGGCAACAGCCCACTTTTGCTGATGCCGATATGCAGCAGGTGGTGGCATTAGGCACCGCCATACAAGGCTCATCCAAACCCAATTCACTCACGCCCAATTATTTTGATAATTTCGGTCCTTCCAATGCAAGCACTTCAAAAGAGGCGATCTTTTCATGGCCGAATGCAGGAACTGCTACTAATAACGGAATCAACAGTGGTGGCATTAATGCCCGCTGGATGATGACCCTGCACTATAACTCCTGGGATAAGAACAACACTTTTGGCAGCGCGGGCTGGAATGGATTTACTACTGTAGCCGATTTTTACAATACATTCGATGCAAGTGATAGCAGGAAGGGTGGTGTAGACTATCCTGGTGTTACCGACCAGTCAGGATTAAAACCTGGCCTTGTAGTTGGACAGCAATTGAATGAAAACAAGCAGCCCCTAAAAGATCGTCAGGGGAATCCCCTTTCATTTACAACAGATGTAAAGCTGGTTGAAATTGAGAAAAGCCGCCTGGAAGTGGCAGGTATCAGGGTCGTAAAATATCCGCCTGATTATTCCGCATATAACACTGGAAATCAAAGGAACCAATTACAAATGTTCCGCTATGCCGATGTGCTTTTAATGATGGCAGAAGCCAAGTTACGGCAATCGTCTGCTGATATGGCCGGCGCGTTGGTGTATGTAAACCAGCTAAGAACCGCCCGGGGCGCAACACCGTTGACCAGTATTACATTAGTTAATCCGGCTAATGTATATGACCCCAACACATTGCTGGCTGAAAGAGGCCGGGAATTGTATTTTGAAAGCTGGCGGCGGCAGGACCTCATCCGGTTTGGGGTATTCCTGAAACAATGGGCGTTGAAAGATGCTGACCCCGATCCGCAACGGAACCTGTTATTCCCTATTGCGCCTGACGAATTACTGGCTAATCCTAATTTGAAACAAAATCCTGGATACGGTGAATAAATTTTAATGCTTAAATTTATTGTATACACAAAGGTCATTATTTAATAATGACCTTTGTGCTTTCTGTAGCCATAAAGACGCACTCATTATATTCAATTATATTAATATCCGGATGCATTTACAAAGATTGCCTGTCTGTTTGCTCATCCTGGCTGTTTGTTATTCCTGTAACAATAAAAATGAGGCTTCCTCAACCCTGTTTGAGCTGGTTGAAAATTCCGGAATCAATTTCAATAACCAGGTGGTTGATCAGGAATACGATAACAGTTTTTTGTTCCGCAATTTTTATAATGGCGGCGGCGTGGCTATTGGCGATATCAATAACGATGGCCTGGCCGATGTACTGCTTACCTCGAATATGGATGAAAACAAACTGTACCTGAATAAAGGCGATTTTAAATTTGAAGACATTACTGCCAAAAGCGGCATGAAGCAGGACAGCATGTGGAGCACCGGCGCCGTAATGGTAGATATCAATAACGATGGCTGGCTCGATATGTATGTTTGCAATTCGGGTCATATGAAAAACGGCAACCGGCGAAATAAGCTTTACATCAACAATCATGATCTCACCTTTACAGAGGCTGCGGCCAAATACGGGCTGGCTGTTTCTGCCTACACTACCCAGGTTTCTTTTTTTGATTATGACCTCGATGGCGACCTGGATTGTTTTATGATCGATAACAGTCCCATGCCGGTGAATACCCTTGGTTACACCAACCGGCGCGACCTGCCGGCCGCAGCATGGCCGGTGGCCGATTTTGTAAAAGCTGGTGGTGATCACTTGTACCGCAACGACAACGGCCATTTTACCCAGGTAGATAAAGAAGCCGGCATCCATGGTACTTTAATGAGTTTCGGTCTCGGGGTATCTGTAGCAGACATCAATAACGACGGCTATCCTGATATCTACGTAGCCAACGATTCGTACGAGCGCGATTATTTATACATCAATCAACGCAACGGCACCTTTAAAGATGAAATGGAACAATGCATGAAGCAGAACAGCTTTTCATCGATGGGCGCCGATATAGCTGATATAAACAACGATGGGTATGCAGATATTTTCACCACCGATATGTTGCCGGATAATGATTACCGGTTAAAAACACTGGGCGCGTTCGATAACATCGATCAGTATCGAAATAAATTGAAAATAGGGTTCTACCATCAGTACATGAAAAACTGTCTGCAGATAAATAATGGCAATGGCACTTTTTCAGACGTTGCCAATTATAGTGGCGTATGTGCAAGCGACTGGAGTTGGGGCGCTTTGTTATTCGATGCAGATAACGATGGCCTGAATGATATTTATGTATGCAATGGTGTGAACCGTGATGTGACCGACCTTGACTTTATGGATTTCTTCGCCAATGATGTAATTCAAAAGATGGTATTGACGGGAAAGAAAGAAAAAGTGAATGAGGTATTGGAGCATATTCCTAAAACACCGGTGAGCAATAAAGCGTTCAGAAATTTAGGCAATTTGCAGTTTGCCGATGTAAGCAAAGCCTGGGGCTTTACCCAGCTTTCTTTTTCGAACGGGGCCGCCTATGGCGATCTGGATAACGACGGTGACCTTGACCTGGTTATCAATAACATGAATGGGCCTGCTTTTATATATAAGAACCGGGCGAGCGAACAGAATATCAATCATCACATAAGTATCTTACTAAAAGAAAGCGATCAGAATACATATGCCATAGGCAGCAAAATAACCGTTCATGCCGGCGGTTCCATTATTACCCGCGAAGTGATCCCAAGCCGGGGTTTTCAATCGTCAATGGATTATAAACAGGTGATTGGTTTGGGAAAAACGGCCAGGATAGATTCCATGGTCATTATGTGGCCCGATCGTTCAACGGAAACTATTGTACATCCGGCTATAGATACAACCCTGGTATTTATGAAAGCCAATACCACTAAAAGCTCCCTGCCAGACACGCTGCAACATAATTCACTTTTGTTCACCCTGGCGCCCAATACATTTGATAAACATGTGGAAGATGATTATGTAGATTTCTATTACGAAAGAAATATTCCCGAAATACTTTCCCGCGAAGGGCCTAAAGTAGCTACTGCCGATGTGAATGGCGATGGGCTGATGGATATGTATATCGGTGGAACAAAAGATCACCCCGGACAATTATACATGCAGCAAAAGAGCGGCGGATTTATTAAAAAGCAGGTGCCGGTTTTTATGCAGTTCAAAGATTTTGAAGACGAGGCCGTTTTGTTCTTTGATTGCGATAAGGATGGCGATGTTGATTTGTTTATAGGACCGGGTGGAAATAATTCTCCCCCTTATAGTCGCGAAATGCAATGCCGGTTATTGAAAAATGATGGCAAAGGAAACTTTACTCTCGATGCGGCCGCGTTTAAAAGCAATGGCATGAACACCGGAGTAGCCATTGCCAATGATTTTGACCATGATGGCGACCTCGACCTGTTTGTGGGCAGCCGAAGCACGCCCCGTAATTATGGGGTGGCGCCTGAAAGTTATCTTTACCAGAATGATGGCCAGGGTCATTTCACAGATATTGCCAAAACAAAGAACCCCGATATTGCCAGTATTGGAATGGTAACGGGCGCCGTGTGGGCCGATGTAGCGGGCGATACCAGTAAGGAACTGATTATAGTTGGTGAGTGGATGGCGCCGCGGATATTTTCTTTTAACGGCGATCATTTTATAGAAGTGAAAAGCCATCTCGGGAACCTCTATGGCTGGTGGCAAACAATTGTAGCCACCGATATAAACCATGATGGCAAAACTGATCTGGTGCTGGGTAATGTAGGCGATAACTTCTATCTGCATCCCGATGCTGCCAACCCGGTTAAATTGTGGATCAATGATTTTAATAGCAATGGATCGGAAGATAAAATACTTACCCGTACCGCTGATAATCGGGATGTGCCGGTGTTTCTAAAACGGGAAATGCAGGATGAAATTCCTTCTATAAAGAAAGAGAATCTTAAGCATAAGGATTGTGCGAAAAGATCCATCCAGGAATTGTTCCCCAAGGAAATTATAGATAAAAGCAATGTGAAGTTGTTTAATTATACCAGGTCGTGTGTGGCCATTAATAAAGCCAATGGCCAGTTTGCCATTCAGCCATTGCCCTACCAGGCACAACTATCTGTGGTAAATGCTATATTAAGTACAGATATAAACAAAGATGGGTTTCCTGACCTGGTGTTTGGTGGTAACAGATCAGGTTTTCCGCCGCAGTTTGGAAAACTGGATGCAAGCTATGGTGATGTATTGCTCAATAATGGCAAAGGCAGCTTTACCTGGCTGCCGGCAAGGCAATCGGGTCTGATGGTTGATGGCGAAGTGCGCGACATTACCCTGATACCTGGCACTGGCGTGAATTATGTATTGTTTGCAAGAAACGACGATTACCCGGTTTTATACAGTATAAAAAAGTAAACAAGCGAATTGTAAGTTATGATCAGTAGTAAGCAATGGGCAGGCTTTTGTTTGATGATCCTATCCATACATATTTTTTCTGCATGCAACAGGGGTAATAAACTACCTGCGTTGTTTGAAATGCTGGATGAAAGCACCACCGGATTACATTTTACCAATACCCTTACGCCTACCGATTCGTTCAATATTTTTCATTACATGTATTATTATAATGGCGCAGGTGTGGGTGCAGGTGATTTTAATAACGATGGCCTTGTTGACCTGTTCTTTGCATCGAACCTGGAACAGAATCAGCTGTTTTTAAATGCGGGTAAACTGCATTTTAAAGAGGTGACAAAAGAAGCAGGTATACCCGATGACCATGGCTGGAGCACAGGTGTTTCCGTGGTAGATATTAACAATGATGGTCTGCTTGATATTTACATATGTCGCGTTGGAAATTATGGTCCATTGAAAAGCCATAACCAGTTTTTGATCTGTACCGGTATTGATAAGAATGGCGTTCCGCATTACGTTGACAAAGCGCATGAGTTGGGTGTTGATTTCTCCGGGTTTAGCACCCAGGCTGCGTTTCTTGATTATGATATGGATGGCGATCTGGACCTGTACTTATTGAATCATTCCGTTCATGCCATCAGTAACTTTCGACCGCGCAAAGAATTTATTGGTACGTATGAAACCCTGTCTGGCGACCGGTTATTTCGTAATGATGCAACAGCCGGTGGTGTCTCCAGATTTACCGAAGTAACAAAGGGATCAGGCATCAACAGTACAGCCATTGGGTATGGGTTGGGAATAGCGGTGAGCGACATCAATCTGGATGGCTATCCTGATATCTACATTGGGAACGATTTTCATGAGAACGATTACCTGTACATCAATCAGCACAATGGAACCTTTAAGGAGGAATTGGACAAGTGTATGATGCATACCAGTCAGTACACCATGGGTGTTGATATTGCCGATGTAAATAATGATGGGTATTCAGAGATCATCTCCATGGACATGTTGCCTGCCGACCCCTACATTTTAAAAAGATCGCTTGGCGAAGATACCTGGGATCTGTATAATGAAAAGATCAAGATTGGCTATAACCACCAGTACACGCGTAATAACCTGCAGTTAAACGATCGCAACGGCACCTTCAGTGAAGTGGGGCTGTACAGCGGCATAGCTGCTACCGACTGGAGCTGGGCTGCCTTGTGGATGGATTTTGACAACGATGGCAGGAAAGACCTGTTCATATCGAACGGCATTCCCAAGAGAATGAACGATATAGATTTTATCAATTATATAGGTAACGAAGAAATTCAAAACAAGCTGCTTACAAATAAAAGCCATGAAAAGGACCTGGCCCTTACCGATAAGTTCCCCCAGATAAAGATCCCCAATAAGTTCTTCAAAAACACCGGTAACCTGAACTTCGCCGATCTGGATCAACAGGTAACAGATAACAAACCCACCTATTCAAACGGCGCTATTTATGCCGACCTGGACAATGATGGCGACCTGGATGTGGTGGTGAACAACATCAACGACCCGGTAATGTTGTATGAAAACAAAAGCAACGACAAACACGACAAATCCTACGTTGATATAAAACTGAAAGGGCCGGCTGGGAACATTAATGGAGTGGGCGCCAAGCTGGTGTTGTTCGGAAATAATCAATTATACCTGTATGAAAAGCAGGCTGTGCATGGTTTTTTGTCGGCCATGGAAATTCCACTGCATATCGGCCTCGACAAAATAAAACCCGATTCTGCATTCCTGGTTTGGCCCGATAATACCTGTCAGCGCATTGATCTGCCAATAAATAATTCTCACTTGATATTAACCTGGCAAAAGGGGTTGCCAACATTCGATTATAAGACCATAACCTCTTTTAAAAAGAATACAACTGCGCATATCTCAAACATAACCGACAGTGTGCGGTTAGACTATCTGCATAAAGAAAATCATTTTGCCGAGTTTGACCGCGAACCACTGATCCCGCATATGCTTTCTACAGAAGGGCCGGCGCTGGCAATAGGAGATATAAACAACGATGGCTTGCAGGATGTATATATTGGCGCCGCTAAATGGGAAAAGGGCGCCGTTTATTTACAAAAACCCGGTGGAACATTTTATCGCACTATGCAGCCCGGCCTGGATAACGACAGCACCTTTGAAGATGTAGATGCCTGCATTACAGATGTGAACAACGATGGCTTTCCCGACCTGGTGGTGGCCAGTGGCGGCAATGAATTTTATGGTAGGGATGAACACCTGTTACCGCGGGTTTACCTGAACGATGGCAAGGGACAATTCACCCGGCTGCCCAATGCGTTTACCGGGTTGTATGAAACCTTCTCGTGTGTAGTGCCTTGTGATTTTAATAAAGACGGGTTTGTTGATCTGTTTATTGGCGGCAGGGCCATGCCCTGGGCCTATGGGCAAATTCCACATTCCTATTTACTACAAAATGATGGCACCGGGAAATTTAAAGATGTTACCGCCGAACATGCCAAAGACCTGGCCAATGCAGGCTTTGTAACGCGTGCCCTTTGGTTCGATCTGGATAAGGATGGCGATAAAG
>JAJKIL010000054.1 GCA_021154515.1 Niastella sp.
AATCAGGTTGCTCTATAGTGAAGTCAGTTTGCTCTATTGTTGGATCAGGTTGCTCTATTGTTAGTTCTTGATGCGGCATAGTAAGTTCTAAATGCGGCATCTTAAATTAGCAATGTGATATAGTTAGTCAAATCCATTCCGAATTATTAAAGATGTTACTTAATTGCCAACTTTACGCTGATACAGCGGTTTAAAAGATCAAAAAGGCCGCCTCTTTATTTGAGACGGCCTCTTCTATTTAGTAGTTTCCCATAACTCTTATTGATTTAACTGCAATAACTTACCGGTTACTATTTTATCGCCTACTCTCAGCACATAAACCAGTTGGGCAGATCTCATCAATGGCAGATTTATCTGAAATGTATTAACGCCCCGCAGCATGCTTCCCTGGAAAACATTTTTCACCTTTTGTCCGAGCAAATTGAACACTTCCAGGCTTCCCTTTCCCCCTTCGGGAGTGGTTACCTCAAATTTCACCATGCTACTAAAAGGATTGGGAAACGCTTTGAGGGTAATTTGACCTGAGGGCTGAGTTGGCTCAGGTGCTGAAGCGTCTGTTATTAATCTCGCACCGGATTGTGAACAATTGGATGCATCACAATTGACGGCAGATGAAAAACAACCCGTACTCAGTTGTTTAACTTTTATCCCGGTTACCGACCCTGCAACCAGGTTATTGAACAAGGTACCCGCCTGCCAGGTTGTACCATTATCAATGCTATACTGATAATCTGATCCGAGCGGACTGTTTATAGTTACACTTCCAGTTGTTGGTCCGCACAGCGAAGGTTGCACCACGCAAATAGCCGGCGCCGCTGGCGTCGTCGTAGTTACTGTAACAATTACAGCAGCTGTGTTACTGCAACCTGTAGTTGTATTGGTCTTGGTTAACGTGTAGGTCGTAGTTGTTGATGGATTAGCGGTAGGATTGCTGGCGCTTGCACTGCTCAAATCTGTGGTTGGTGACCAGGAATACGTAAACCCTGAAACGGCTGTTTCTCCAATTTGTTTGCCGTTTGTATTCGAAGTGCAGTTTTTGGTAAAGGCATCTCCTGCACTGACAACAGGAGGCGTAGAATTTACCGTTATAGTCACATCGGCAGTGCCGCTGCAACCAGAGGCTGTACTGGTCTTTGTTACAGTATAGATGGTAGTTACCGCTGGATTGGCGGTGGGATTACTGATATTGGCATTATCTAACCCTGTGGTTGGAGACCATGAATACGTAAACCCGGATTCTGACGCTACTCCAATTTGCTTGCCGCTTGTATTGGAATTACAGGTCTTGGTAAAGCCCGTTCCTGCGTTGGCTGTAACGGTTACCGGAGCTCCTACTGTCGTGTTCCTTGAGGCCGTACAATTTAAAGCATCAGTAATGAGCACGGTATACGTTCCTGCCACACAACCGCTAAGGTCCTGGTGGGTTGACTGGCCTGAAGGAATAACGCCGCCATTACTGGCAGTCCAGGAGTATGTGTACGGAGGTTTTCCACCGGTTGGCGTCATATCAATAGATCCGCCTGCGTTGCAGGTAGCACTGGAAACATTAAAGCCGGCATTAAGGCCGGTATTAATTTGTATTGAATCGAGAGTGCCACATTTGGGATTAATGGTGGCTGAATTGAGCGAGGCGCAGGTGCTTTTGGGAGAAGCATCTGTCCATGCCAAAAACAGGTCTTTTATAGTTAACGACTGACCACATGTATAAGTAATTTGGTTGAACGTTAACGTGGTTGTATCACTTGAAACTACAGGACCTCCACAGCCCTGAATGGGCGTACTGGAAGAAATGGTGCCGTTACTGTTGCGTATAACCAGCGTGCCCCAGAATGCAAAAGAAGTTCTTGTTGAACCTGTTTTGTTGTAGATAGACAAATGCAATGTTCTGGTTGTAGATGAACCTGGTGTACAGGTGTTGCAGATATCTGAACCCGGTAAGGTAGCGCTTGTAAGCGTAAGGTCTTTTGAAGTACAGGAAGATGCAGCCGGAAACGTAGTGGTTGTTTGGGAGAAGGCTTGTGAAGAAAATAAACAAACTGCAAGAAGAAGAACGGGCAGGTATTTACTGATTAAGTGGGTAAAAGGGCGGCTCATAAACAATGATTTTTTTAAAGTTTGAAAATAGTATTGCGCCATGAGTATTTGAAATACTCATGCAGGTTTTGGTTAGCAAAGGCAGTAAGTTGTTTGTTAGTCAGAAGGGATCGATGGCAGGAAGTTCAGGGGATATTCATTAACGATAGTATATGCCTATAAATTTGAATATCTAAAATAGTGTAATATCATTATCCAGACAAATGACATTGGTCATTAATCCAGATCAACACTTATATAAAAGGCTTTCACTGCCCGGCGAGGCCGTGGGCTTTGCTATAGCAACAGTAAACTGATGGACGTGTATTGCTGCTGGTAAAATACAGTCATTTCATATTGCTGTTTACAAAAGGGCAGCAGCTTTTCAATAAATGGTTTGGCCATGAGCCGTTGTGGAGTGGTTAGCAGAATAGTGGCGCCCTGTTGAAGAAAGCGTTGTAATACCTGGTAAAGCTGATCGAACTGGTCGGGATCGTAATTAATATCACTTAATAGTAATATATCTGCAGTAAGATCTTCGGGCAGGAAGTTCCAATCCAACACCTGACAGGTAACATTAGAGAGCTGTACATGCTGTACAGTCCTGGTCATAGCGTCAACAGCCTCCTGCAGATAGTCGCTGCAGCAAATGGCTTTTGCATAACGAGCAGCCACAAAGCCTGGCAGCCCCAGTCCGGCCGCCAGTTCCAGCACGTTTTTGTCCTGAACTAATTCAGGATGCTGATGAATAAAGTCGGCCATCGCCAGGCCTGCAGGCCACAGTTTTGTCCAGTGTGGAAATGGCACCCCGGCGTGCACCTGCTTTTGCTGCAAGTAATGATCCTGTACTTCCTGCGGATCAGGTATAAATAAGTCTATTGAGTAACCTGGCCGTACCAGGTGTTGTAGTTGAAGTGATACAGACATGAATAATAGTTGTCTATCTGCAACAACTCTTTTTCGGAAATAAGATCTTCCGCACTATGGCCCATATTTTACGCCACATAGGTATTTGTTTATTCTGAAGCATCGACATCCTCTTGTTTAACAAAGATACGTTCAGGAAGTTTGCCAAAAACAAATTCTGTTACCTGGCACAGCCACATGCGCTGATTAACCGCCTTGCCGTTGTATTTTTCCATCAGGTAATAACCGCCGCCAATACCTGGGTCGCATTTCTCGGTTAGAACAAGCATATCCGCCCCTTCAAACGGTTCTTCTGAAATATTTAACACTACTGATGTACCGCGTTCGGCCATGATGTCGAGCATGATATCGGCGCCATCAACCATTTGCAGATCGCCGGCATTACCGCCCTGCTCAATATATTCCGGCAGATCGATGAACCAATCCCCGCCATTCTTTACAAACATATATGTTTCCATAACCGGTAGTTTTTGTATGTCAAATATAGCAAAAAGGCCTCCCGATTTAATCGGGAAGCCTTTTTAGCTCTCGTATAGAGCACCTTTTGTGTATATACCTCTACAAACTGAAAAACAAGCCATGTTACTAATGGTCATCTTCATTCTTTACAGTCACCAGCTTAAACACTTTTCCGGTATTGCCACTGGGTCCCAGTATGGAGGAAACCGTCAGGTAAATTTCCCCCTCATTATCCTGTCCAAACCCCTTCAGGTAATAGCCCACATCATCGGGATGGCTTTTCAGGTTTATCTCATCATACGTCCAGATGCCTGCACCGGAAGGTTGCGACATAAACAACTCACCATTTGCAGTGGTGGGTGATTGCGAGAAGGTGCCGAAAATGTATTTTCCATCCCAGCCCTTTATATCTTTTCCCCGGTATACATTACCGCCAATAATAGTGGTGGCTTTCCCTCCTGCCGGATTCTTCCAGTTATTTACTTCTATCACCGGATCGATCAACGGATTACCGAGATTATCTACCGAAGGACAGGAAGCCGTCGGCAGCGAGTCTGCGGCTGCATTAAAGCAATGCCTTCCTTCTTTTACATTCCAGCCATAATTCCCACCTTTCGTCACTACATCGATCTCTTCCCATAATACCTGGCCGGCATCCATGGAGATCAATTTATGATCGCCCCCCATATCGAATGAAAAACGGAAAGGATTGCGAAAACCATAGGCATAGATCTCATCTTTACCAGGCTTGCCTACAAACGGATTATCAGCAGGTATTCCATAGGGACTTCCACTATTTACATCAATGCGCAGAAAGTTGCCAAATAAATTGGAATCAAGGTCCTGCCCATTACCACCTGCATTGGGTGTGTACCAGTCGGTAACATGCCCCGGTGCCACATCATCGGCGGCGCCGCCATCACCAATGGAAATGTACAAATAGCCATCGGGACCAAATGCCAATGTACCGCCATTGTGATTCGATTGCGGATCATCCATTTCCAACAATACTTTTTCAGAATTCATATCGGCTACATCCATATTGGCGGATACTTTAAATTCTGAAATGCGGCTCAAATTATTCCAGTTAACACCTGCCTGCGGCCCACCGGCACGGGGCGGCAGCTGATAATAAACAAAGAACCGGCCATTGGTTTTATAATCCGGGTGAAAGGCAAGTCCTAATAATCCTCTTTCATCGTAACCAGGTGTAAGCGCCACCATTTTACTGGTTACATCCATAAAAGGTGTAGCCAGTTTTTGACCGTCTTTAATGATCCAGATCTTTCCAGCCTGGTCAATTACAAACAACCGACTATTATCATCAGGCGCTGTAACCAGGCCAATGGGGGAAACAAAACCATCGGCAATCAATTGCATATCCACTTCTTTGTTGTTGTTTTTAGGACCATCATTTTTTTTACAACCCGTCAACATCAATACAAACAACGTTGATGCCGCGAAAAACCGGCATCCAATGGAGAAATTAACTCTCATGGTAGTTTAATTTTTTAATGGTTTCAAAAAAAGGTTTGTCAGGCCACAGAAAGCCTGAACACAGCTACATGGAGTTATTTATTAGTGGGGAGTGGTTTGGTAAATCAGATAAATTATGCAAAGGTTGTACCTACCGTATAACTCATCTACAGGCATACACTTCTCATTGCTGATTCTTCATAATAATAAGATTAGCAATAAGTCCCGTCCAGCCGGTTTGGTGCGAGGCGCCGAGGCCGCGGCCATTATCGCCATGAAAATATTCGTGGAATAAAATGTAATCCCTGAAGTGCGGATCGTTCTGGAATTTGGGATGCGAACCCAATACGGGACGTTTGCCAGCTTCATTACGCTTGAAGATGCTTAACAACCGGCAGGCAATCTCATTGCCCACCTGTTTCAATGTAAGATAATTGCCCGAGGCGGTTGGATATTCTATTTTAAAATCATCGCTGTAATAGAAATGATATTTACGCAGACTTTCAATAAGCAGGAAATTCATGGGCATCCAAACCGGTCCGCGCCAGTTGGAATTACCACCAAACATCGCGCTATCACTTTCTCCCGGCACATAAGGCACGCTCATAGGCACCCCATTTATATTAATACTATAAGGGTGTTTGGCATATTCTTTCGATAATGACCTTACGCCATAATCACTTAAAAAAGCTGTTTCATCAAGCATATGACTCAACAGTCTTTTCATCCGATGCCCACCCAGTAATCCCAACAGATGGGTGTCCTGTTTACCTTCTTCGTACCAACGCGAAACCAGTAAGGCCAGGTCGGGCCGGTGCCGCAGGAACCAGTTCATGCGTTCTGCAAAAACCGGGTTATTGTCCAGCGATTCCCGGGTGATCACTTCTACAGCAAACAGGGGGATCAATCCCACCATGCTTTTTACTTTCAGTTTTACGATCTGGTTATTTTTCACGCGCACCTGGTCGTAAAAGAATTCATCTTCTTCATCCCACAAACCGGTATTGTTCTTACCCATGCTGGCCATAGCGCCGGCGATGTACAGGAAATGCTCAAAAAATTTGATAGCCATGCCAGTATAGGCCTTATTGTAAGTAGCCAGTTCCAGGGAAATGTGTAGCATGTTCAATGCATACACAGCCATCCAGCTGGTAGCGTCGGCTTGCTCTGCATGCACGCCTTCGGGCAATGGCGCGCTTCTGTCAAACACCCCGATATTATCCAGCCCCAGGAAGCCGCCTTCAAAAATGTTGTTGCCTTCCTTGTCTTTCCGGTTCACCCACCAGGTGAAATTGATAAGCAGCTTGTGAAAGAGTGATTCCAGGAATACATAATCCTTCACCCCTTTGGCTTTGGCATCCATCCGGAAGATCCTGAACACCGCTCCTGCATGGATGGGCGGATTGGCATCACCCAACGACCACTCATACGCAGGCAACATGCCCGAAGGATGCATATACCATTCTTCGGTCAGCAGTTGCAATTGTTGTTTGGCAAAATCCGGATCAACCAACCCAAGCGTAACACAATGAAACCCGAGGTCCCAGGCCGCGTACCAGGGAAATTCCCATTTGTCGGGCACGGAGATAATATCCTCGTTATTGACTTGCTTCCAGTCATTATTGCGGCCCCGCCAGCGTTCAGGCGGCGGCGTGGGCAAAGCAGGATCTCCATCCAGCCACTGCTGCACTTTATACGAATAGAATTGTTTATTCCACAACATGCCGGCTATGGCCTGCCGGAAAATGAGCTTTTCATCATCGGAGGGAACATTTTGTTGCAGCTCTCCATAAAAAGCATCGGCCTCTGCCATGCGTTGGGCAAACATGGCTTCAAAGATGGCATCAAAATCTTCAAATGCATTGGGTGCATGTTGATCGCTTAACCGCAATCGAATGGTTTGGGAGGAACCGCCGGGAATGGTGAGCTCATAATTAATGGCTGCCTTGGTACCCATCATGGCGGGGTTCACTGTTTTTTTACCATGGATCAAAAAATCGCCAATACCATCTTTTGGATATTTTTGATTATCGTCATAGTTATATAACCGGGGGTTGTTGGTCTCGTTCTCGCAAAACAACATGGTGCCGGCTCCCTGAAAGTACAGGGATGATACGTCCAGCCGATCATGCTCGATGCGGATGGCATGATCGCCGTTCTTGTATAAAGTGGGTTTATAATCATGGCGGCCCCAGGCCCAGGTATTGCGAAACCAAACGGTAGGCAATACATGCAAACTGGCTGCGTCCTTACCGCGGTTATGAACGGTTATTTTTATAAGGATGTCATCGGTACCGGCCTTGGCATACTCAACGAACACATCGAAGTATTTATCTTCATCGAAGAGACCGGTTTCTATCAATTCAAACTCCGGCTCCTGCCGGCTGCGGCGGCCATTCTCCTGGATCAGCCATTCGTAAGGAAATTCCTGTTGCGGATACTTGTACAACATTTTCATGTACGAATGGGTGGGTGTGGCATCGAGGTAATAATAGATCTCTTTTACATCTTCACCATGATTGCCCTGTTGATTGTTCAACCCAAACAAACGTTCTTTCAGAATGGTATCTCTTTTATTCCATAATGCCAGCGAAAAACACAACAACTGTTTATCATCGCAAATGCCGGCAATGCCTTCTTCACCCCAGCGCCAGGCTTTGCTGCGGGCCATATCGTGGGTGGTATTGTTCCAGGCGTCGCCATTGCCGCTGTAATCTTCCCGAACAGTGCCCCATTGCCTGTCTGAAACATACGAGCCCCATCTTTTCCAGCTGGGGTCCTGTAGCCGTTGTTGTTCTGCGTTCATTTGCTAGATTTCTACAAACAAATGTACAGGAGAAATGTTGATGTGACAGGATTATAACTTACAATTAATAGACAGTAAAAATGTAGTACCCGACTGACTAAAGTGCGAACCGTCATACGTAGCAATACCATAACGGCCGTTAAAAGTAACGGCATTGATATTCTTTTTAACGGCAACCGGATCATTTAACAAGACACGGCCATCCTCGTTCAGGGTTTTCAACACATATTCAGGCAATACATTGAAGATATTATTTACGGCGAAGGAAACGCCCAGCCAGGGCGTACATTGATATCCCAAATGCCCGTCTGTAACGAGTTTGGTTTTAAACACCATTTTTAAATTCCTGTCAAGACCTGCACTGCGGAAGGTGGCCGGACCAAACAACGTGTTGTTTATATTAACACTCAATTTACCTATCGAAAGTTCACTACCCAGGATGGCTTTGAATTTTGGCCTGCTCGTTAATAACAACGCCTCCTGCATATAATCAAAGATCTCCTGCCCTGCGGCTGAAATTAATTTGGGATTGGCTACCATGCCCAGCAACTTATTGGCCATGGTATAATTACCGGCGAGGTTAATGGTTACGCGACCGGCATTAAATACGCGGAGATTTTTAAGTGTAGCCACCAGGTCGAGCCCCTGCGTATTGGTGCTGATACCATTGGTAAAAAAACTAACGCCAATGATGCCATTGGCGCTTAATACGGTGTCGAGCGGTGTATTATTATCGGCAGTATGTGCAATGTCGGAGCTTAAAATGATCCGGTCTTTAATATTGATATTATAATAATCGAGGGTTAGACTGAAATTGCGGGTCGGGCGTAACCCAATACCAGCGGTGAAATTTTGTGATCGCTCGGGTTTCAGCGCAGGCACACCCAGCACCTGGGCCTGCCTGCTTTTGTTACTGACCACGCCTTTTGTTTGCACACCCATGCCGGGGGTAAAGATCTGTTGTACTATCTGCAGGTTTACCTGTTGCAAACCCGGTGCGCGAAACCCGGTTGACAAAGAGGAGCGAACAGACAGTTTATCGCCCAGGAACTTTTTTCTGCCGCTGACCTTCCATACAAAGGCGCCCCCGAAATCATTGTAATATTCCTGCCGGGCAGTAGCGTTCAACAGCATGGATTTAGATACATCGTAACTAACATCTACATAGCCGCCCATATTAAACCGGTTCGACGTACTGGCGTTGATGTTAGCAATGCCTGAAAATGAAACTGGTCCCACACCTACACTGGATGCCCTGTCGCCGGCCATGATGGTAAAAGTTTCATTCCGGAACTCGGAGCCAAAGGCAATGGCCAGGTGTTCATTTATCGTATGGGTAATATCAATATTTCCCACTACGTGATGAAAGCCATAACCACCGGGCCTGAAGGTGGTGGGGCTTTGAGCGCCCAACGCGGGGTTCCAGGTATTGTTAACCGAATACAATTGCTTATTGCCGCCAATGGTAGCGCTTACATCTGTTGTCCATAGTTCCTTCTCCTGTTTAAAACCGAGGGTGGCGTTATAGTCGTTGAGGTCGCCGGCAAAGGTAGGACCAAACCCCAGGTAGGTAGTAGCTGTATCATGCAACAAATAATATGGGTCCTGTTTCCAGTATGCGGTGCGATAGTTGGCATAACTCTGAATGTTCTTGTACACATAGGCAGCATTCGCATAGAAGGTAGCGTTATCATTCACCGGTATGCCGGTATTTACCAGGAAGCGCGCGGCCGTAATCGCCGGCGTACCATTCACATTGCGGGCATCGGGAAACTGAGCCAGATAGGCTTTTACTTTTTCCAACCCGGCAGCTGTACCATCACCCAGGTCGATGTTATCCTGTTCGGCATCTACTTTACCCGGCCGGTTGGTGCGGCTTTCCTTCTGAAAACTGATGGTATAGTTGGCAAATCCTTTCTGGCCGATATTTACGCCACTGTTAATACTGTTGCCAATAGAGAAACCATCGCCTTTACTGGTAATGCCGGTATTTGCCTTAAAACTGGTATACTCAAAACGATCTTTCAAAATGATGTTCATAACACCGGCAATGGCATCCGACCCATATTGGGCAGAAGCGCCATCGCGTAAGATCTCCACCCGTTTTATGGATTCAATGGGGATGGCAGAGAGATCCGTTTCTGTTTCTCCCCGCCCTGGCGATGTTTGTATATATACAAGCGAACCGGGGTTCTTTCTTTTTCCGTTTATTAATATCAGGGTGCGGCATGGGCCCATATTCCTGATCTCGTAGGGATCAGACAAAGAAGTGGCATCATGCACGGGCATGTTCACGGTATTGAAAGAAGGTGCGCGGTATTGTAATGCTTTGTCGAGCGTTAACTGACCGGTACTGATGAGATCGGCGCCATTGATATTATCTACGGGCAGGGAAGTGTTGGTAAAAGTGCGTTGGCCGGCACGACTGCCCACGGCAACCACTACCCCACTAAGATCGGTCATAGTACTGTTCAGGGTTACATTCCTCACAGTTTCGGTATGTGGCATTTTAACCGAGGTCACATAACTGCTATATCCAACGCTGCTGAAATAGATCTTTTGGGCGCCTTCTTCCAATGGCAGCGAATAATTTCCCTGTGTATCGGTCACGGTTCCTTTGTCTACGCCGATCACAATAATAGAAACGCCCGGTACCGGTTCGTTCTTTTCATTGCGAACGGTTCCGCGCAACAGGCTTTGTGTTTCAGCCGTTGTGTTTTCCTTCTTATCTGTATTAACAGGTACTTCTGAAATGATGATCTGAGTAGGCGATACTTTTTTATAGGTCAGCCCCAATGGGGTTAACAGGGTGCGCAAGGCTTTATCGGCATTGTTACAACCAGCAGTATCGGGCGTTACTTTCCTGTTTTGAACCAGTTGCTCGCGGTACAGGATGCTTACGCTGAATTTCTTTTCGAGCGCGTCAATTACGTCTTTTAAGGGTTGGGGATTAGGGGCAATTCGCTGTCCTTGCACGGTAAATACCATACACAGGGATAAATTACATGCAATAAGCCATTTTTTAAAAAGGCTTTTTCTCATAATCAATAAACGCTTAACGCTTTTTTATCAGGCTCTGCGTTTGCGCACTGCGTTTAGTTTTGGTTTACGTTCCGCTTATTCAATAATAACCTGGTTTCCCTCCCTGGTAACCGTTGTATGGAGTAATTCACCCAACACCTGCAACAGCACCTGTTCATTTTGCAATTCCAACGTACCCGAAATGGTCAGTGTATCCAGTTTATTATTATGTATAATAAATTCGAACCCAAAATATTCGCTTAAAGTTTCACAAACATCCTGTACTGTCGCCTTTTCAAACCGGTATTTCTTTTCCAGCCACGAAGTGAACAGCACCGGATTCGCAACACGGGTGGTTATTTTTCCCTGCGCTGCTGAATACTGGCAATACTCGTTGGGCTGCATGATGGCGGCGGCTTTTTTGCCTGGAACACTGAACCGCACTTTCCCCTTTTGCAGCAGCACACCGGTTGTATTGTTGATGGTCTTTACGTTGAACTCGGTTCCCAGCACTTCTATTACCGCATCGCCGGCATAAACGGCAAAAGGTTGCGCGGCTCCGGCCCTATCAATATGGCGCACTTTAAAAAAGGCTTCTCCTGTTATCCACACTTCCCGTTTGCCGGCTGTACGGTTCCTGCCGAACCGGATAGAAGAATTGGCATTCAGCACCACTTCTGAACTATCAGGCAACCATATGGTTTTAGTAGCTGCATATGGTGTTGAGATATATGTGTAGGTCGGTTTTCTGAAATAATACAACACCAGCCCACTGATAAGTAAGGCGCCTATTACCGCCGCCGCTTTTAGCCAGCTGCCTGTCAATCGCTTTGGTGGTAATGGAATGGCCTGCTCGCTTGCAATCGTATTATCGATCCGTTGTTTCAGGTTGTTGTAAAATTCACTGACAATCGTTTCCTTTTTAAAATCAATGGTACGGATGATCTCAA
>JAJKIL010000055.1 GCA_021154515.1 Niastella sp.
CAAGCCCAGGAGCAAACAGCAACCAACAACAACAATTCACCAGCCTCGGGTAGCGACTCCGTGGTGCATGTGGCGTATAAGACCGTTGACAGGAAAGATCTGCCTGGTGCGGTTTCTATGTTGAACCCTCCGCAATATCTCGACAAACATTATGGAACTTACCCGTTGGAAGGTACAGCTGCGTTCATTGGAGGCAGTAATTTTTGGAATCTGGGTACGGCGCTCGTGCTCATAGATGGAGTGCCCCGTTCCATTAATGATATTACCGCAAATGAAATTGAGCAAATTAGTTTTTTAAAGGGCGCAAATGCCATTGTATTATACGGTAGCCGTGCGGCGAATGGCGTAATGCTGATCACCACCAAACGAGGCAGGCCAGGCGTGAGCCAGATCAATGTACGGGCCAATAGCGGAATAAACGTGCCGAAATCGTACCCTGATTATTTAGGATCTGCCGAATATATGGGTTACTATAACCAGGCTTTGCAAAACGATGGATTGCCTGCGTTGTACCCTGATTCTACTATTGCGCGTTACGCTGCGCATGCCAATTCATATCGTTATCCGGATATAGACTATTTTTCCTCGCAATATTTACGCAAGCTGTATAATACGCATTCGGCCAATGCTGAGTTTTCGAGTGGTACAGAACGGGCGCGTTTTTATGCATTGGCCGGTTTTCAAAATCAGAATTCGTTGCTGAATTTTGGTGAAGGCAAAAATGAACACAATACCCGGTTGAATTTGCGTGGTAATATTGATCTTAAATTGAACGATTTCATAAGCACCTATGTCAATGTAGCTACGGTTTTTTACACCAATAGAAATGCAATGGGCAATTACTGGCAGCGCGCAGACAGCTTACAACCACACCGGTTTGCACCGCTCATTCCCATAAGTGCTGTTGCCCCAGGTTCAAAGAATGCACAGACCCTGATAAAAGGCAGCCGGAATATTTTAGACGGCCAGTATTTGTTGAGCGGCACCCAGCAGTTCCTTACCAATCCTATATCGGATGTATATGCTGCCGGGTATAATAAGTTTACCAGTCGCCAGTTCAAGTATACAAACGGGATCGATGTGGATCTTAAGAATGTAACGAAAGGGCTGTCCTTACATGGACAAATGAGCATCGATTATTCGAATACGTATAACGAATCTGTCAATAATTCCTATTCCATTTATGTTCCCACCTGGAGTAACGTTGCAGGGGTAGACACTATCACGCAACTGTCAATGTATAATAAAGACAGCAAAACAGGTACGCAGAACCTGAGTAATACCTGGAGTGACCAGCTGATAGATTTCAATGTGCATCTTGACTATGTAAATACTTTTAAGCACAAACATAACGTCTCTGCCATGTTAATGGCAGATGGGATGCGGCGCCGGCAAACCGGAGATTTTCAGTACCGCACCAATGCAAATGCAGGGGTACAACTGGCATACAATTATGACCATAAATATTATGCGGATCTTAGTGGCGCCATTGTCAACTCTACTAAATTACCGGTTGGCAAACGCGTAGCCTTCTCGCCAACTGCAAGCCTCGGCTGGGTATTGAGCGAAGAAAATTTCCTCAAAGGATCGGGTGTGGTAGACCGGTTAAAATTAACGGCCGCTGCAGGTATAGTGAATACCGATGTGGATTTTGCCGTTAATAATTACTATTTGTATAACGCCGTTTATTCGCCAACAGCTTATTATTCCTGGGCCGATGGTACGTACACGAACCGCACCACCACCATTTCGCGTGGTGAGAATTTGGATTTGACCTATGCCAAAAGAAAAGAAGTGAACGTAAGTATAGAAGGTGCTTTGTTTAAAAATAAGATCGACTTCCTGGCCAGTTTGTTTTATATTAAAAAGGATGGAATGCCGGTGCAGAACTATAGCCTGTATCCCAGTTATTTTTTTACTGGCTATCCGGAAACCTCCTTTGTTCCCTATGCCAACTTTGCCGCCAACCGTTACCAGGGATTTGATTTTCAGTTAAACTTTCACGAAAGGGTAGGAGCGGTTAAACTCACCATCGGCGCGGCCGGCACGTATGTAACTACAAAAGCCTTAAAACGCGATGAGCTGTTTACGGATGCCTATCGCAATCGGGCAGGTAAACCAGTTGACGCCATATTTGGCTTGCGGAGCCAGGGATTGTTTGCCGATCAGAATGATATAGATAACCATGGAACGCAAAAATTTGGAGCAGTGAAACCAGGCGACATAAAGTATGAAGATCAAAATGACGATAACGTAATTGACGAACGGGATGAGGTGATGATCGGCCGGTGGAGCAGTCCCTTTACAGGTGGGGTAAACGTTACGGCGCAATGGAAAGATCTTACCCTCTTTGTATTGGGAACAGGATCATTTGGCGGAACAGGCGTCCGAAGCGGCGACTATTACTGGGTAACCGGCGCCGTTAAATACTCCGCCGTGGTCCGCGATGCCAACTACCCCCGTTTGACTACGTTGGGCAGCGGTAACAATTTCCGGTATTCTGATTTCTGGACATACAGCACTGACCGCATCAATATTTCCAAGGTACAGCTAACCTGGTCTTTCCCCCAGAAAATACTAAAGGGATCTTTTGTAAAAGGACTGAGCATGTATGTTAGTGGCAGCGATCTGCTTACGATTGCCAAAAACAGGGCTGTCATGGAATTGAACATCGGTTCCATGCCACAAACACGCTTTTACAATTTTGGTATTAAAGGAGAATTCTAGGGTTTACTGAAAATAAATTTTATGAAAGCTATAATAATGTACATATTGGCCCTGGGCATGGTTTTTTGCAGTTGCAAAAAAATACTGTCTCCCGCCGATGAAAATAACCGTGGACTAAGCGATATCTATAATGACGCGGCATTTGCAGAGGGGCTTTTGCTGAATGGGTATGTTCGGCTGCCCCTGGGCAGCTATTCATTCAATGATGTGGCTACAGACGATGCCGTGTCGAACAACCCGAATAATAACTTCCGGTTAATGGCCACCGGCAACTGGTCATCTATAAACAATCCTATGGACCAATACACCGGATCTTTTGCCGCCTTACAATACCTGAATTCAATCCTGGCTGAAGCTGACAAGGTAAACTGGGCCACATCGGGTGAATACACCAAAGAGATGTTCAATGACCGGGTAAAAGGCGAAGCATATGGATTGCGCGCCTTGTTTATGTATTATTTGCTACAGGCTCATGGCGGCTGGTCAACAGATGGCAAGCTCCTGGGCGTGCGTATTCTAACGGCGTCGCTCAATAGTAAGTCTGATTTCAAATTACCGCGTAATACCTTTGAAGAATGCGTTCAACAGATCTATAAGGACCTTGATCTGGCGGAAAGCTATCTGCCGCTCGATTTTGTGAATATTACTTCCGCCAGCAGTATACCCGCAAAATACGCAGGTAAAACCACCTTGTCTGATTACAATCGCGTATTTGGGGCGTACAATGCGCAACGTTTAACTGCGCGCATCGTCAAAGGCTTTCGGGCGAAATTATCTTTACTGGCCGCCAGCCCGGCATTTAGCCAGGGAACCACTGTTACATGGGCAAAGGCTGCAGATGATGCAGCAGCGGTGCTTGACCTGGCAGGCGGAATTTCGGGTATGGCAAATAACGGCGTATACTGGTATGCCAGCCGCAATTCAGGTGAAATAAATGGGTTGGCGGCAGGGGTGAATCCAAAGGAAGTGCTTTGGCGGGGTAATGTAGGCGATGGCAATAACCTGGAAAAGGATAATTACCCCCCAACGCTATATGGTAATGGCCGCGTTAACCCAACCCAGAACCTGGTCGATGCATTTCCTATGGCTAATGGTTATCCTGTTACAGATCCCGCTGGCGGCTATGATCAAAACAATCCGTATAATAACCGCGATCCACGTTTGGCCCTTTATATCGTGGTGAATGAAAGTAAAATGGGACCGGGCGGTTCTACCATTTATACCAGGATCGGTACTTCAAATGATGGATTGAATGCTATTTCCACTTCAACCCGAACAGGTTTTTATATGCGCAAGTTGTTGCGCGAAGATGTAAACCTGAACCCCGCAAGCACAAATACCCAACGGCATTACGTGCCATATATCCGGTATACCGAATTGTTCCTCGCATATGCCGAAGCCGCCAATGAAGCCTGGGGGCCAGATGGAAAAGGAACGCATACTTATTCGGCCCGGGATGTCATTCCCGCTATCCGAAAAAGAGCACGCATTACACAGCCCGACAATTACCTGTCGTCCATTACCAGCAAGGAAGAGCTGAGAAAACTCATCCATAACGAAAGACGCCTTGAGCTTTGTTTTGAAGGGTTCCGGTTTTGGGACCTGCGGCGATGGAAGGAAAACATTACAGAACCTGCAAAGGGAGTGAGCATAAATAACAATGTGTACACGGTCAGTTCTATTGAGAACAGGCAGTATGCTGACTATATGTATTATGGTCCCCTGCCTTACAACGATGTATTGAAAGAAGACCTGTTACAAAACAGGGGATGGTAAAGTATGTTTTAAACCATAAAGCAAAGACAAATGAAAAAAATAATATTGCTGTCATGTATTATCCTGGTGATCTGTTATTCCTGTTCGAATAAAGATTCCGTCTTCCCCGACTATAAATACACGACCGTTTACTTTCCCTATCAATCACCCGTAAAAACGCTGGTGCTGGGAGAAGATATTTATGATAATTCACTCGACAACGAGCATAAATGCCTTATCATGGCTACCATGGGCGGCGTGTATGAAAATAAAAAAGACATAACGTTAAGTGTGGTGGTAGATACCACGCTTACCCGCCGGCTTACATTCGAAGCGGCCACAGGCGACAAAGTAGTGGCCATGCCTGAGAATTATTATACGCTGCCAGCAAGTAAAGAGCAAACGATACTGATCCCCTCAGGAAAATTAATGGGCGGGCTGGAAGTGCAGCTGACGGATGCATTTTTCCAGGACCCGCGTTCTGTAAAAAATACCTTTGTGATTCCAATGCGGATAACCGGCGTGGTGAATGCCGATTCCGTTCTCAGTGGAAAAAGCGATCATAAAGACCCTGACCGCCGCAATGCAGGCGACTGGATCACGCCGCCGAAAGATTATATTCTGTATGCCGTCAGGTATATTAACCCGTATCATGGTACCTATTTACGCAGGGGTGTTGATAATGTAAAAGGGGCTGGCGGTAATACCGCACTCGATACAACAGTAGTGTATCATGCCCCGTATGTGGAAAAAGATGAATTGTGTAACATGGTAACAACGTCCATGAACGAAGTAACCGTTTCCCTGAATGCGAAGAACCGCGGAAGTGCAGACATGCCGTTTCAACTGATCCTGCGTTTCGACAACCAGGGTAAATGTACAGTGGTTAATCCTGCTGCTGCTGCTTATACTGTCACCGGAACAGGAGAACTGGTAAAGAAAGGCGATATGTGGGGAAATGAAAAAAGAGATGTGGTGCACCTGCAGTACCAGGCAAATTTTGGTACCACCAACCATGTTTTTAAAGACACCATCGTTTTGCGCGACCGAGGCGTTAAAATGGAAACATTCAATCCTTTTATAGTTAATTGAGTTAATTGAACGAAATAATAATTCTATTATAAATAAAACCATCCGTACGGAATATGAATCGTTGTTATTACCGGATCGCTGTATTAGTGAGTATTATATTGTTGAGCACATTTGATGCGGGAGCACAGAACAGCATTGTTGATTCTGCCGCTTATTACAACCAGGTTAAAACGTATGTCAATCCTGTTTTGCCCGGCGATCATCCCGATCCAACCTTATTGAAGGTTGGTGATGATTTCTACCATTGCGGTTCCAGCTTTCATTTTACACCCTATCTGCCGGTCTATCATTCCAAAGACCTGGTTCATTGGGACGTGATCAGCAGGATCGTTTATCCATCTGGTGCAGGTATGGTAGCTGACAAACCTTCTGCCGGTATCTGGCAGGGCGCCATCACTTATTTTTATGGTTCTTACTGGATCTATTTTTCTGCCAACGGCCAGTGGTTTTGCAAAGCCAGTTCTCCTGCCGGCCCCTGGTCGGCGCCGGTACACGTAAAAACCAACGCCACCACCGGACCATTGGGGTATGATAATTCCATATTTGTAGACGATGATGGAAAGCCATACATGCTGATCAAGAATGGTCAGAAAACCAACCGTATTCAGGCAATTGGCAAAGATGGGCAACTGGCAGACACGGTGATCGATCTTGACTGGGTGAATGCCGGTTTACAATACAGCTGGGCAGAAGGACCGGTAATGTGCAAGCGAAATAGCTATTATTTTTACTTCCCGGCAGGCGATGTATCGGGCGGGCAGTATGTCTTACGAGCTTCCGCTTTAACAGCAGATTCAACAAAATGGGAGCGGTTGGGTAATTTCTTTAAACCCATCTCAGATCCGCGTACAGGCTTCAGAAGCCCCAATCATATTGCAGCACCGGTACGATTAGCCGATGGCAGCTGGTGGACGATTGGTCAAAGCTATGAACGGTTAGCCGGTGACGATTGGTCGGGCATGGGGCGGCAAACATCGTTGTACCCGGTTATTTGGGAAGGGAACCGCCCCTGGGGAATGGCGCCGGTAAGCACGCCGGTTGAAAAACCCGATCTTCCGCAATCGGGTATTCTGTGGAGAAGTGTTCATTCAGATTATTTCGATAATGATTCCCTGCATATGTGGTGGCACTTTTTAAACCGGAAAGCTGCGAACCAATATAGCTTGTCGGCCAAAAAAGGCTGGTTGCGGCTTACACCCGATAACGGCAGAACGCATCTGCTGCAAAAAGAAACAGACCATTATTATACAGCAGTTACGCGGGTGGAGGTGAATGCAGTGGATTCAGTAACAAAAGCAGGCCTTTATCTGACCAATGGAAATCAAACTGTTTTTATAAGGCTCTATAGCGGTTATGATAATGGCAAAAAGATCATCTTCCGGTTCGACACGGCTTACCGCAGTGTGGTAAACCAGTTTGGAAATCTGGTTTGGCTGAAGTTGGAAAGAAAGGAGCACAGCCTGACGGCCTGGTGCAGCGGCGATGGAAATACCTGGCTGGAAATATGTGCACCTGTAAGTTCGGTTAAGCTCGATAAGGTACAACCAGGCTATAACTCCTGGGTGGGAACCAGTGTGGGGTTGTTTGCCGAAGGCAGGCCTGCCGATTTTGATCTGTTTGTGTGCAAAGATGGATTTTCTTCCCTTCCTGCTGCCGGTTACAGCAATTACTATGGTGTGCAAACAGTAACACAGGGATCAGAAAAAGTAGTGACCACTCATGCAGCAAAGGGCGGCTGGTTTATGTTGTCGGGTGTAGAGTTTGGAAATGATAAAAGAACGGCCAACCAGGTTCAGCTCATGGCGGCAGCAAAAACCGCCGGTAAATTGGAGATCTGGCTGGATGATCTAACAACCGGAAAATTGATCGCCACCATACCTGTTACAGCCACCGGTGCAGCCAACAATTGGAAGATCTTCAGTAAGAAGATCAGTAAGGTAGCCGGCCGTCATGATGTATTTGTAAAATTCCCTCCGGGAGAACCGGGATCGATGGATATTAAAACCATTCAGTTTATGCATGACAGGTAGTTACGGAACCCGTCTAAGGATTACCGGTGGATTTTTCTTTTATCCAATCCATCGCAAATAGGGTTGAGGAGGCTGCAAAATTACTTTTGACAGCCTCCTCCAATCCATCCAACTAAGCTACATCCGAATGACCCAGATAAATTTCTTCAAACGTTTTATTTTTCTGCTTTTGAATTAGGGGAAAAAATTTTGAATCAATAGGAGACAGTAGCTGAAGGCAGAGTTGTTTATCATCATCACTTATATCCCGGGTTAACATCTCCACCACTTTTAAGATCTGCTGTTTTGCTTCCTTCAGTACTTTTTCGCCTTTTTTCGTTAACTGAAGTCTTTTTACCCGTTTATCCTCAGCGTCAGTATATTCATTGATCAGGTGCTTGCTTTGTAGCCTTATCAATATATTCGTGCCGCTGGAAAGCTCGAGCATGTTGGTGAAAATTGCTTCAGATTTAATGGGATTTTTCAGATTAAATATAGCTACCATCATTCCGAATTCTTCAATCTGGTCAAGCCCGGTCCCTGCTAATGCTTTCTTTGAATAAATTTCCTGGAACTTCCCGATACGGCTGATTAATTTAATAAGCGCACCATTAGTATCCGGATGTATTTGCCACTCAGGTTGTACCTTTTTTTCTTTTTTTATAGAGCCGGCTAAAATATGGCGACAAAAGCTTTCTATAGTGCCGTTCGGATGCTCCTTTTCATATTCTCCCCAGAGTCTGACTAATTCGACAGTTTGATTCATTTACTTCTATTTGGTTCCAAAAATAAAAAATAAGTACCAAATAGTTGTTATATGCTACCAAATGGATTTAATTTGCATTAATAACTACCAAAATGTATTAATTGTTTGAATATAAACGTCAATAAAATGTATTTAATATTTCGGATCCTATTGGCCTTACATATTACCGGCATTGTAATGATGGCGGGTACAACGATGATAGACTATCTGACTTTTAAGACATTTTGGCAATTCGCCGATGCAGGCGATAACCGTGTCTTTGGCCTGATCCCATTAATGGCCAGGTATGGAACATTTATAAAGACGGGCGCTGTAACAATTATACTTACAGGAATCGCATTGTTTGTGTTGTATAAAGGCGCTATATGGGCTCAGCCCTGGTTCAAGGTGAAAATAGTGTTGGTTATTGCATTAATATTAAATGGGCTGTTAATAGGGAACAGGCAAGGACATAAACTCAGGGAAACTGTTATGGCGCATGCAACTGATTTTCTACAGCACACCGTATCAATAAGGGAAAGTATGAGCCGGTTTTATCCCATACAATTAACCCTGTTCTTTCTGATCATCTTAATCAGTATGATTCGGATCAAATCAATGAGCGTTTAAAAAACCAGATTATTTTTTATTCCTGTCACAAAATAGAACATCGCCCGGTCTTATGTACCGGTAACTGGTCAATTGCCATACAGTATTGTTTACAAAAAAATCAAAAAGAGGAATATGCATTTGGAGAAATTGTCTCTTGTTTTTTTATTATTCATATATATGGAGGTTTCGGCACAGGAAAAGGGGATAATAAAAGGAAAGATCATTGAACAATCAACAAAACAACCTGTTGCCGGTGCAACAGTAGCCATCAAAGACAACCCGTTTTCTGTTTCTGCAGATTCTTCCGGCGTGTTTATTTTAACCAATATTCCGGTGGGTGTATATACGCTTGTAATAACAAATATCGGCTTTCAGCAAAAGGTATTGAACGATATTAATGTTGTAAAGGATAAAACATACTACCTGGAAGCAGAACTATTACAGGATGCGCGTCAGTTGGGCGCTGTATCTGTACGGGCATTTAAAGGTGAAAATAATCCGTCGATCCCTGTGTCGGCCTATTCCTTTTCAAGAGAAGAGATATTTAAAAACCCCGGCGCACAGGGCGATATATTCCGGGCCATTGGCATATTGCCGGGGGTGGTGAGCAGCGGGGGGCAATATTCGGCTATTGCTGTGCGCGGACAAGGAACTACTGATAATGTTTATATGGCAGATGATATTCCGGTATTTCAGGTATCGCACCTGGAAGTGGAAGGATTTAACTCGGGTTTTAATGATCCGAACGGAGGACGGTTCAGCATTTTTGCGCCACGGGTTATAGATAATGCTGTATTTCAGGGCGGCGGCTTTGGTGCTCAATATGGCAGAAAAAATTCATCATACCTCGGGCTGGGCATTAAAGAAGGCAATCGCACGAATGCATTTTACAGCGGGCAGTTTGATCTCATCGGTTTTACACTTATTTATGACGGCCCTTCCGGATTTGATAAAAAAACCAGTGTTTTTGCATCGGCACGATACCAGGATTTCAGGTACCTCGAGAAAATGATTGGTTTAACCAGCGCCGGTCTTCCTTCTTATGGTGATTATCTGATTAAAACAAGCACCGAGATCAATGCAAAAAATAAATTGACGTTCATTGCCATGTTTAATCCCGAAGAATATACAAGAACCGCAGCCGATGTATTAAAAAGCGATAACCTGAACGATGACAATAACTCCAGCTTTGTAGGAAAATCCAAAGTAAATAAAGCGGTTATGGGACTTAACCTGCGTACATTGACCGGCCGCAATAGTTACTGGAAAAATATTCTGTATTATCGCATGCTCGATGTTAACAATAATCTGGGCAATTCAACCCCCCAAATAGATAACAGTGGTAATATTATTAAAAGCGGGGGCATTCCTTATGAAACCGATCTGCGGCATATTAAAAATAAACAGTTTGAAACTGGTTACCGCAGCATTTTTAGTACTAAGATCAACAGGGGTTTTACCGCCACAGGTGGTATAGATGTAGCCCGGGTGGATATTGATTATGCACGCAATTTGAAGCATACCGATACTTTGTATACCCTCAACGCTAAAGATTACCGCCCCAACCCTTCGGTATACTATCTTATTCTTGATCCTTCCGATTTCAATGCTGCTGTTAAAAATTTTGCCTATAATGTTTCGGGATATGTTGATCTGTCCCTCACTTTATTTAATCATCTTACGTTGAATCCCGGTGTTCGATACGACTATACAGGTTTTACAACACAACATACCATTGCACCTCGCATCAGCGGAAGCGTGGGTATCGATGAAAAACAAAGCATTAATTTTTCTGCAGGCGTTTATTATCAGGACCCTTCCTTCTCAGATATAGCCTCTCAACCGGCAGGACATCGATTGAAGAATGAACGGGCTTATCAATATATACTCGGGTACAGAATTTATTTTACACCTGATCTAAAATTCACAGCTGAGGGCTGGTATAAGAAACTGGATAACCTGGCGGTGCAACCGGCAAGCGGCAGGCCATTTTTGACCAGTGAGGGTACGGGTAATGCACATGGTTTTGACGTTAGCATCATTAAACGGTTGTCACAAAAATACCATTGCCAGTTAAGCTATTCCTATATGAAGTCGAAAAGAGACGATCACGATGGTTTGGGTGAATACGATTATATCTTCAACCTCCCGCATGTGATCAGCGTGTTGGGAAGTTACGAGTACAATAAGAAATGGATCTTTTCCGGCAAGTTCCGGTATGCCACCGGTAGGCCTACCGATAAATATATTGTACATGCGAATGTTTTTAATGATCAGGCCCACCTTCGGTATTCGCAGGAAATAGTATCGAAAAATGGGGAGCGGCTCGCTGATTTTATCAGTCTCGACCTGCGGGCTGATTATAAATTTCAGCTAAAGAAAATTGGATGGACAGCCTTCTTTGATGTTGTAAATGTGATGAACAGGTTCAATGAAAGCTCAGCCATCTTTCAACCCCTTACCGGGCAAACTTATTTCCTGGGCCTTGCGGTTTTCCCGACTTTTGGTATACGGATGGATTTTTAACTCTTACTCATGAGCAATAAAACAGACATATTTCTCGAATACAGATCCCTTCTGTTCTCAATTGCCTATAATATGCTTGGTAGGGTGGATGCTGCAGAAGACATTGTGCAGGACACCTTTGTAAAATGGCTCGAAAGCAAAACCGAAGAAATACGGCATATAAAAGCATACCTCGTTAAAGCTGTTACCAATAGAAGCATTAACTACCTGCAGAGCGCCAGAATAAAGCATGAAGAATATACCGGCATCTGGTTGCCAGAGCCATTAAGTTACCAGGAAAGCAACCCTGTTCATACAAAAATAGAATCTTATCACGCTCTTTCTATCGGAGTACTGGTGCTGCTACAGAAATTAACACCCAATGAAAGGGCCATATTCCTGTTAAAGGAAATATTTGCTTATGATTACTCAGAACTGGCAGAAATATTTGATAAAACAGAAGACAACTGCCGGCAGCTCTTTAAACGTGCCAAAGACAACCTGGGAAAAGATGCACGGCGCTTTGAAGTGGACCTTAAAGCGCATGAAAAAATTTTAAACAGTTTCCTCCGTGCTATCTCGGAAGGAAGCTTGGAAGATCTGATCCAGGTATTAAAAGATGACATTATACTCATTGCTGAAGGTGGGGGAGGTGCTTTAATCCTGAATGGCAAACGCCTTACCGCATTCTCAAAACCTATTTATGGAAGAGACGATGTGAGCAGACTGCTTATGAGCATTATTCCAAAAATAAATCAGCATATTCCTGATCTGCGTCGCGAAATTATTATAGTCAATGGCCTGCCTTCCACTATCACTTATTCCGGCAATGATCCCAGGGTGCTGGTATGTATTGAACCGGAAGGAGATCAGATCAAAAGTATCTTTGTGCAAACTAATCCGCAAAAACTTAAACGGTTTAAAACATCCCTTTAACGGGATATTTCAACACGCGAACAAAAGATATCTTTATTATTAATATTGTTTACGATAAAATGGGCCAGGTCAGAGCG
>JAJKIL010000056.1 GCA_021154515.1 Niastella sp.
AATACATAGATCCGCAATGGGTACCGGTGCTGCAAACACCCCCATTCCCTGAATACCTGAGCGGACATTCGGTTATCTCTGCCTGTTCTGCCACCATTCTCACCCATTTCTTTGGTAACAATTTTTCTTATACCGATAGCGTTGAGGTGGCCTATGGCTTACCGCCACGCTCATTTACCTCTTTTCAAAAAGCTGCGCAGGAAGCAGCCATCAGCAGGTTTTACGGCGGCATTCATTTTATGGATGCGATCGATAATGGGTTGGTGGTTGGGGGGAAAGTAGGTAACCTGGTGATTCAAAAATTAAATAGTAAATAGTAAGGAGATGTTTCAGGTTGCAAGTTTCAGGTTACAAGGCCGTTCAACCTGTAACCTGAAACTTGTAACGGGATCTTTAATTTACTGCTACCTTAATCACTACCTTCTTTACATACGAAGGCGCATCGATCTTAATATTCGGCATATGCAGATCGTGCGGAAAGAAAATAGCAAACATGCCTTGCTGTAATACGGAGAAGAAGGTTGGCTTTTCGCCAAACAACATAAAGTCTTTTTCGTTGTCGTAAGCTTTGGAAGGCATTTGTGCTTTCAGAAAATCATGACCAATACGCTCTGCGCCTGCAACGATGTATTGAATATCTATATATTTTTTATGCGATTCCATTTGCTCGTTGTCAGCACTTACAGTATCGTATTCATTCACGATGGCAAACAGGTTTTGCCCCTCCAGTTCATATTTTCCTTTTTCTACTTTCGAAAAATCGGTCTGGGCCAAATACTCAAAAGCTTTTTTAAACAAGGGTCCCTGGTTGTAATACAAATGTGCGTTTGACAGCAAATCGAGGATCATCTGGTATAATTATTATGTGTGATTGAGGAGGCAAGATAATGAATTCACCATTCAACTAAAAGAAGATCTGATACTGCAACACCACGCTATTCTTTCTCGATCCTTTTATGACTTTATTACTGATAAAATCCTGCGTATACGTTGGGCGGTTCTGCCAGTCGAGTGTGAACTTTGATTTATGTCCATTGAGCAGGCAGTTGATCCCGGCATTATATACGTTCATTTTTTGTCCCAACAACCGATCGAATTTGGCATTGGTGAAGGTGACATACGGCATAAAGCGGCTTTTTGCTTTCAGGAAATTTTCAGGAAGCAGATAACCAAGCTGGGCATAAATCACCTTACCGGTTCCAAACATGGGATAGGTATTGCCATGCGTTGGCCCGTGAAATGGAATCCCATCGAGGCCACGCGAGCCGTTGGCCGGGTTCATAGAACCATTGTAACGCAGATAATCCCTGCCATAGTCGGTGTTAAAAAAACCGGCGTAAGCAGAGATGGCATCCTGCCTGCTGCTCAAGGGCATATCGAGAAAACTTTCCACGGCAAACAATTTCATATCCTGATAAATGGTGTCGGGGACAGCTATACTTTCCCGGTGCCACGTGGCTTCTTTTTGAAAAATACCGCCTACTGCGATGTTGAAGATCTTTTTCTTACCCAAATAGGTACCTGTCATGTAAGGGGTAGTGTGGTTTTCATGGTCGAAGAACTGGTAAATAATGTAGGCTTGTGGCTGTAACTGGTGCCCCATGGTTGCAAAGGATGCATCCAGGTTGTATTCATTGGCAGTACCGGAAGATGTGATGGGGAAAGGATCACTGAGTATGAACCGGTAGTCGAATTTACCAACCTGGCCACGGGCATAGATGCTGAGTTTACGACTGAACTGATCTGTTTGGTCAACAGTAGCCTGCGCAAACACCGGCACATCCATGGTCATTATACTACTAACGCTGGGTTGCGAAAAACGAGACAGGCCATTGGCAATGGTAAGCCCGCCGCCTATTTTCAATTGGTTGCCTTTCGATACTTTGTATTCGCACAAGGCATCGTGAAAAAAGGCTGCCAGTTTTCGGTTGGAGCCGGTATTGAACTGGCTGTTGAAATTGTTCATCCCAAACTGGAAATAAATAAAGACCTTATCGGTCAGCTGGCCAAACGCCTGGAAGCGGGTGCGGCGTAACCCGATATCAACCGTATTATCCTTTGGCCTGCCCTCCACCAACGTGTAAGGGTTGCTTTCATTAAACCGGACCCAGGTCTGGTTCATCACCGTGAATTGAAAATAATGGCTGCCGTCTGCGTTCAGGTTAATTTTTAACGCGTCTTTTTCGGGCGGAGGTGGCGGCGCGGGTGTCGCTGCTCCCTGTTCTACCTGTGCCTGGCTGCACACCGCCAGGAATAGAAGTAATACAACAGATACTGATCTCATGGTCGTTTCTTTAGGTTTTTTTAGGACCGCGAATATAGCAACGGGAATCTATTCCGGCTACCCGAAAAAAATTAAAAGATGTTAAGAATCAGTATTATTAGGAATGATTAATGGAGGAGAACTTTCATGAATGACAAACAATCGAGCCGCCCAATACAGACCTGGGCATGGTCATTAAATGGCGCAATCGCAAGAGGCGTAACAAATGTAAATAATATTTTTTGTAGATCATAAAAAATAAATCCCGTCATACCGACGGGCGGTAGACGGGATTTTGTTTTTCAGGGTTTATACTTACTGGCCAACTTTCAACTCAACCTTTTGAACGTCGGTGGAACTGCGTCCAACCATACATTCAAAAATGCCATCTTCTACAACATAATGCATATCGGCATTCCAGAAGGCGAGCTTGCTGGCATCAATGGTAAAGGAAACTTTTTTTGTTTGTCCGGGGTCGAGCGTAATGCGGGCAAAATCTTTCAACTCTTTTACCGGCCGCGTTACGCTGCTTACTTTTTGATGAATGTATAATTGCACAATTTCATCGCCTTTTGTATTTCCTGTATTGGTAACATCCACCTCAACTGTTCCATACACCTTTTCTGTTGGCTCCGAGGTACCGCCTGTTTTTTTAGCGGTGGCAGTGGCCAGCAACACCCGGGGCTTTGAATAATTAAAAGTGGTATAGCTTAAGCCATAGCCAAATGGGAACAGGGGCGATTTTTCTTCTGTTACATAATTAAAATATTGCGCACTCGGTTTGTGATTGTAATAAACCGGAACCTGCCCGGTGGAGCGCGGGTAGGTAATGGTTATTTTACCGGATGGGTTAACATCGCCAAACAGGATATTGGCGAAGGCATTGCCGGCTTCCTCGCCCATAAACCAGCCATCTACCATGGCAGGCACTTGTTGCGCCACGGCCGGAATGGCCAGCGGACGGCCATGCGTTAAATAAACAATCACCGGTTTCCCCGTGGCCACAATGGCTTTTACCAGGTCTTCCTGCTGGCTTTGCAACCGCAGGTCGGGCATATCGCCAAAGTGATTAGGGCCCCAGGTTTCGCGCGATAACTGTTCGTTCTCGCCAATAGCCAGCACTACCACATCGGCCTGTTGCGCTGTTTTAACAGCTTCGTCTATTAATTGCGCATTTTCTGCTGCGGATGGAAAGATGATGGTATCGATATACTGATAATTGTTCTGGCTAATGGTATCGCCATTGGCAGTAATGCGGCAGCCTTTTGCATACAGCACTTCAGCGGCGCCCTGTACCTTATTCTTTATCCCTTCCAGCAACGAAACGTTTTTAGAAGGCAGGCCGGAATAATCACCCAGGTAATTGGTAGCGGCCATGGGGCCAATAACTGCTATCTTTTTATACTGATCTTTTTTAAGCGGTAACAGGTTGTTCGTATTCTTTAATAATACCATCGACTCTTCGGCAATTTTCAATGCCAGCGCGCGTCCATCGGTACCGGCGGCGTTTTGTTTTGCTTTTTCCAGGTCAATGGGTTGTTGCTCATCGAACAGTCCCAGTTTGAATTTCAATTCAAGTACTCTGGCCACGGCGCTATCCAGCGCTTTGGTGCTGAGCTTGTTTTCTTTTACCAACTCTCCCAGGTGACGGTAGTTAACGCCATAAGGCAAATCGGAAGTTACCCCGGCATTGAACGCTTTGAGCGCAGCCGCTTTTTGATCGGTGGCTACAAAATGTTTATTCCACAACTGGTCAATCCCAAACCAGTCGCTCACCACTACCCCATTATAATTCCACTCCTTGCGTAACACATCTTTCAATAACCATTTATTGGCATGGGAAGGAACACCATCGATCTCATTATAAGAAGCCATAATGCCGGCGGGATTGGCGTTCTTTATGCACAGGCGGAAAGGTTCCATATGCGCTTCGCGAATAACCCGTAATGAATAATTGGCGGGCGCCTGGTTGTCGCCACCCTCTGATTGCCCATGGCCTGAAAAATGTTTCAGCGTGGCGGCCACATGATCCACCGCAATGGTTCCATTATTACTGCCCTGAAAACCTTTTACGATCGCGCTTCCCAGGGTTCCGCATAAATAAGGGTCTTCGCCCAGCGTTTCCCCGGTTCTACCCCAACGAGGGTCGCGACAAACATCTACCACCGGCGCCAGTACCAGGCTGGTTCCGCGTACACGGGCCTGTTTGGCCGCATGAGTATATATTTTTTCCAACAGTTCAGGGTCCCAGGAGCAGGCCAAACCAATACCATGCGGAAATACATCCACCTCGCGTTGAACCAGTCCGTGATGGGCTTCATCAATAAAAATAATAGGAATACCCAGCCGGGTTTTGTGCAGCAGGTAATCCTGCAACCTGTTGCGGGCGGCAATAGTGACTTCCAGGGTTTCATCAAAGGCGGGATTTATCATGCCCATCCCGTTTTTATACAGGGAATCGAGTTTAGCCGGATTGTTGAACAGGTTATCATCCAGTTTTGGCCGGCCGGCATGCATGGTTTGCAACTGGGCCACTTTTTCTTCCAGCGTCATGCGCGAAAGCAGGTCAAACACCCGTTTGGCAATGGGTTGTTTGGCGTCTTTGTAAGCAGGTTGTTGTGCAAAAGAAAAGCTTAGGCAACAAATAAAGGAACAAGCAAGCGTAGCAAATTTCATATTGAACAGTTGATTTTATGATAAACAAGTGTTCATGCCTCCCGTCGAATGACGGAACGAAGCATGCGGGTACGCTTATGAAATTTGGTTGGGAATTGCTTAGAAGGGGCTCAAGGTAGCAAAAAAATGGTTAGGCCGGAAACCGGTGGTAAGATCGTAGAAAGAACCGGTTACTTTTTCATTTTGAACGAATTAATGGCTTTATTGTTTATACTATGAGCCTATTTGGTGCCTGAAATTCATTAAAATATCTGGTTTTTAGTCCGCTTCCTTTGCAAATTTTTTAATGATAGGGTAACATTCGGCGGTTTGTTCAACAGATAGAGGCAGAATTTGATATTTTTTCATTTTTAACTCCACTATTAGAAAAAATACATTTAAAGCCCTTATAATCTGACTATTTTTTAAGAATTTTGCAACTTGATTTAAATTATATAAAATGAGCAAAACCCCCGCTGCATTATTCGACAAAGTATGGGATTCGCATGTGGTCAGGCATATAGAAGATGGCCCCGATGTGTTGTTTATTGACCGGCATTTTATTCATGAGGTAACCAGCCCCGTTGCATTTTTGGGTCTGGAAAGCCGGGGATTGAAAGTGATGTTCCCCGAAAAAACCTTTGCTACCGCCGATCATAATACCCCCACCATTAACCAGCATTTGCCGGTACAGGACCCCCTGTCGGCCAACCAGCTGAAAGCCCTGGAAAGCAACTCGGCTAAATATGGTATTTCACACTGGGGACTGGGCAATCCTAAAAATGGTATCGTGCACGTTGTGGGTCCCGAAAACGGTATTACCCTGCCAGGCATGACCATCGTTTGCGGCGATTCGCATACTTCTACCCATGGTGCTTTTGGCGCTATTGCATTTGGTATTGGTACTTCTGAAGTTGAGATGGTACTCAGCAGCCAGTGTATTATGCAGCCCCGCCCCAAGAAAATGCGTATTAAGGTAAATGGCAAACTGGGTAAAGGCATTGTGCCTAAAGACGTGGTGTTGTACATCATTTCAAAGCTCACTGCCGCCGGCGCTACCGGTTATTTTGTTGAATTTGCCGGCGACGTATTCGAAAATATGACCATGGAAGGCCGCATGACCGTGTGTAACATGAGTATTGAAATGGGCGCCCGTGGTGGAATGATTGCTCCTGACGAAACCACTTTCAACTATATTAAAGGTCGTGAGAAAGCCCCCAAAGGCGAAGCCTGGGATAAAGCGTTGGCTTACTGGAAAACGCTGAAAACTGAGGAAGGCGCTTTCTTCGATAAAGAATATGAGTTCAGTGCTGCCGATATTGAACCCATGATCACCTATGGTACCAACCCGGGTATGGGTATCGGCATTACCCAGCATATTCCTTCTGCCAAGCAAATTGGCAGCAGCAAAGCCAGCTTCGATAAGTCTTTAGCCTATATGGATTTTCATGAGGATGATAACATGATCGGCAAAAAGATCGATTACGTGTTCATTGGAAGCTGTACCAATGGCCGCATCGAGGATTTCCGTGCTTTTGCATCGGTTATCAAGGGCCGTAAAAAAGCAGATCATGTAACTGCATGGATAGTTCCCGGTTCGCACATTGTTGAACAGCAGATCAAGGATGAAGGCATCCTGGATATTTTGCTGGCAGCAGGTTTTCAATTACGTCAACCCGGTTGTTCAGCTTGTTTGGCGATGAATGACGACAAGATCCCCGCCGGCAAGTATGCAGTGAGCACCAGCAACCGCAACTTTGAAGGCCGTCAGGGTCCTGGCGCCAGAACATTGTTGGCCAGTCCGCTGGTTGCAGCCGCAGCAGCAGTTACAGGTTTTGTAACTGACCCCCGCGAGTTGATCTAATGATTACCGGTAACTAAGAACACAGAATTAAAAACGTAGAACTTAACAATGGCTTACGATAAATTCACAGTTTTAAAGAGCACGGCGGTACCTATGCCAATCGAAAACGTAGATACCGACCAGATCATTCCGGCCCGTTTTTTAAAGGCTACCGAGCGCAAGGGATTTGGTGATAACCTGTTCCGCGACTGGCGTTATGAAAATGACGGCACTCCGAAAAAAGACTTCGTGCTGAACAATCCCATTTATACCGGTAAAATTCTGGTAGGTGGTAAAAACTTCGGTAGTGGTAGTAGCCGCGAGCACGCTGCCTGGGCCATCTACGATTATGGTTTCCGTTGCGTGGTGAGCAGCTTTTTTGCCGATATTTTCAAGAACAACTCTTTAAACATCGGCATCTTACCGGTACAGGTAAGTGAAGCATTCCTCGACAAGATCTTCAAAGCTATTGAAGCCAATCCCAAAACTGAACTGGAAGTAAATCTTCCCGAGCAAAAGATCACTATTGTGGGTGATGGGGCATCTGAGTCGTTCGAGATCAATGGCTACAAGAAGCACAACATGACAAATGGCTACGATGATATCGATTACCTGCAAAGCCTGAGTTCAGATATCAAGACACACGCAGAAAAAAGTATCTATTAGAATAAATTAAAAATTAAAAATGAGGAATAAGAAATGAAAAAGTAAGCGCGCAAGAGTTGTTTACTTTTTCATTTCTCATTTTTAATTTCTCATTTCTCATTACTATGTCTGGTAACCAGCGACACATAGAGATCATGGATACCACACTCCGCGATGGTGAACAAACCAGCGGCGTGTCGTTCTCCCC
>JAJKIL010000057.1 GCA_021154515.1 Niastella sp.
AGGGTGTTCACCTCTTCCCATTCCGAACAGAGAAGTTAAGCCCCTCATGGCCGATGGTACTACACAACAATGTGGGAGAGTAGGTAGTTGCCATATTTATTACAAAAAGCCTCTTGACTGATGTCATAGAGGCTTTTTGCTTTTTAGACCAGCCTAAATTAAAAAATTGCCAACCTGGCTTAGTAAACAGCCATTATACACATATCTCTTTTCCATAAATTTGTTGCATGCGTTACTTATGCGTGCTGTTAGTTATCTGTACCGCTTTCAATCAACAACCAATATGGCGAAAAATACAGATCAATGGAAAGGCCCAGGGCACAACGTACCATATTACCTGGTATGCACAGGATAGCACCATAGGGCAGCCCCAGATCGATAGCATCCTGGCGAAGATCGATACCTCGCTTTCTATTTACAATCCTTTCTCGCTTATCTCCCGGTTTAACGACTCGGCTTCTTTTGTAATCATGGATACGCATATGCGCAACGTGATCGAAAGATCTATAGATACCTACAGGCAAACCGGCGGCATATTCGATATTACTGTAGAGCCACTTGTACAGGCCTGGGGCTTCGGTCCAAAGAAAATGACCGGACTGCCCGATTCAGCCACTATAAAAAAGCTTAAAGCATGTGTAGGCTCCAATAACCTGGTGCTGAAAGGAACGATGCTTCATAAATTGAAACCCTGTATAAAGATCGATGTGAATGGCATTGCCCAGGGCTATAGTGTTGATGTGGTGGCCAACTACCTCGAAGCGCATGGCATCAGGAACTACCTGGTTGAGATCGGCGGTGAGATCAGGGTGAAAGGGCACAAACAACCCGGTGGTGAGAAAATGAAAATAGGCATAGAAGCGCCAGGCGATAATGATTTTGAACTGACAATGATCAGCAAGATCGTGGCGGTGGATAGCGGCGCTATCACCACCTCAGGCAGCTACCGGAAATTCTATGAAAGCGAAGGCAAAAAGATCTCTCACCTGATTGATCCGCGTACAGGCTACCCGTCACAAAACGAATTGATCAGCGTAACTGTTTTTGCCCGGGACGCCATTACTGCCGATGCGTATGACAATGCGCTAATGGTAATGGGTTTGAAAAGGGCCATGCAGTTTGTAGAAAAAAGAAAAGATATGGCCGCCCATTTTATCTATCGCACCAGCAAGGGCGCCGTTGCAGATACGGCGTCGAGCCGGTTTTATAAATTGTTGCAACCACAATAATTATATTAAATTGTTGCTGTGATGCCACCGATAAATGGAAATTTTCAACTTATAATAGAAGGGGAGTAATTCTATTTTATCGTATTAAATAAAAAATATTTGCTATTGCCGTATGAGCAGACGTCATTTCATTAAACAATCAGGATTACTGGCCGGTGGCCTGATATTTTCCAACCAATGGGTGCAGGCTTTTGCCGGCACTGCTGAAAAAATAAATATCGGCATTATCGGGTGCGGGGACAGGGGTACAGGCATTATGAGTATGCTTAATGATCTTTCAGACCGGTTTGCAATAACCGCCATTTGCGATGTGCTGGATTTCAGAATTGAGAACGGCAAAAAAGCCGGTAGATCTGCCGACCTGAAAGTATATAAAGATTACCGCCAGCTGCTCGATGATAAGTCGATACAGGCAGTGGTGATTGCAGTTACCCTAAGCGAACACTATCATATTGCCAAGGATGCATTGGCTGCAGGTAAACACATTTACCTGGAGAAAACAATGACCTATTCCCTTGACCAGTCGCTTGACCTGGTTAAGACAGCCAAAGCGCGCCCTAATCAAATAGTACAGGTTGGTCATCAATACCGGTCAACACCCCTGTACTTTAAAGTAAAGGAGATGATAGATAAAGGCTATCTGGGCAAAGTTACGCAGATAGATAGCCGTTGGGATCGTAACTGGAACTGGCGGCGCCCGGTGCCTGCAGGTTACACCGACAAACAGGTGAACTGGCGCATGTACAGAGAATACTCGGGCGGACTGCCTGCTGAATTGCTATCGCACCAGATGGATTTCATCAACTGGGCTTTCAACACCCACCCCGATGAAATAATGGGCACCGGCGGCATTGATTTTTATAAAGACGGCAGAGAGACTTACGATAATGTACAGGTGATGTTGCGTTATTCCAAAGACAACATGATCGGTAATTTCGGCGCTACCTGCGGCAATGCACACGATGGATATATCTTCAAAATAAAAGGAACGAAGGGCTCGGTGCATTTGCTGATGCATGAAGGCGTGTACTATCCCGAACCCACTACAAAAAAGGAACTGGAAACAGTAGATGGCGTTACCGGCGCTACCAAAATTGAATGGAACAAGGACGGCGGTATTCCCATTATAAAAGAAGACCTGAAAGACGGTACGTATTATGCGTTGGTGGAGTTTCATAATTCCATTACCAATAAAAAGCTGCCTTCATCAAACATTGTTACCGGCGCCACTACAGCCATTTGTGTAGCCCTGGCCAACAGTGCTATATATAATCACACCATTGAAAAATGGAAACCCACCTATAATTTATCGTAATCATTATTTAACTGGCATATGAAAAAACTTTGCTTCGTTCTTCTTGCTATTGCTTCTACAATTGTTGCTACTGCTCAATCGGGCGGGGGCTGGACGAATTTATTTGATGGAAAAACACTTAATGGCTGGAACAAGATCACCGGTTCTGCCGATTATAAAATTGAGAACGGTGAAATTGTAGGCCTTACCGTGCCCAATTCACCCAATACCTTTTTAGTAACAGATAAAGAATACGGCGATTTTGTACTGGAACTGGAAGTAAAAGTAGATGACACTACTTCCAACTCGGGTATTCAGTTCAGAAGTCATTACAATCCTGAAATGGCCAATGGCCGGGGCGGTAAAGGCCGGGTATATGGTTACCAGTTTGAGCTGGATCCTTCGGCCCGCGCCTGGACGGGTGGAGTGTATGATGAAGCCCGCCGTGAATGGCTTTATCCTTTATCGTTGAACCCTGCTGCGCAAAGCGCCTTTAAGCGTGGTGAGTACAATAAGATCCGGGTTGAATGCATTGGCAATAACATCAGGACCTGGGTGAACGGTACCTCTTGTGCTTATGTAGTAGATACAGTTGATAAAAAAGGATTCATCGCCTTACAGGTACATGCTATTCCCAAGCCTGAGCTGGCAGGGGAGAAGATCCACTGGCGGAATATTCGCATAAAAACAACCGGCCTGTCGCCATTGCCTTTCGCAAAAGGCGTTTATGTCGCCGATTATATTCCAAACAACCTGACCACTTATGAAAAAAGCGAAGGCTGGAAATTGTTGTTTGATGGAAAAACGACCGATGGCTGGAAGGGCGCCTACAAACCTGGTTTCCCCGAAAGGGGCTGGCAGGTAAAAGATGGAAACCTGACTGTGCTGTCATCGAATGGCGCTGAATCAACGAACGGCGGTGATATTGTTACCAAAGATGAGTACAGCGCTTTCGACCTGTCGTTCGATTTTAAACTGACACCTGGCGCCAACAGCGGCGTGAAATATTTTGTGACCCTGAGCGAGAAAAACGCCGGTTCGGCCATTGGCCTTGAATACCAGGTGCTGGATGACACGTTGCATCCCGATGCCAAACTTGGCCGCGATGGCGATCGTACGCTTGCCTCCCTGTACGATCTTATAAAAGCTGACAAACAAAAACGGTTCATTCACCAGCCGGGTCAATGGAATACCGGCCGTGTTGTACTATATCCCAATAATCATGTGGTGCATTACCTGAATGGTGTAAAAGTGTTGGAATATGACCGCGGTTCACCTCACTTTCGCGAATTGGTGGCTATGAGTAAGTACAAAGTATGGAAGGATTTTGGAGAAGCACCTAAAGGGCATATTTTGTTACAGGACCACGGAAATGAAGTAAGTTTCAGAAGTATTAAGATAAAGCAGTTAAAGTAGCTTACAGCGTTATCAGAGATATTAGAAGCCCTTCCCGACTTTGTCGGGAGGGGTTTTTCTTTTTTGGCCTGCCGGCCGAAAAGGGTATAAAAAAAGAAAGGTCGCCTTGTTACAGGCGACCCTACACTAATCAAATACCATTAACCATTAAACCTTATCCTATTGCAAAGTTGCAACTTAAATCGCACATAAAAAATAGATTGCCATAAAGATTTTGCACTAATAAATAATTACTCCTAGAGAACAGGTAAAAAATAGGATTATTACTATCCTGGAATGAGCATATCAGGAGAGAAAAATACTCTTGCAGCTATGTGTATAGTATGCTAAATGGCTGCTAAAGCAAACAAGTGTTAGAATTATAACATAGAACGGAGTCCTGCAACATTGAATGGGCAGGTAGCTGAAAGCCGGATGGGGATTGATAAATGTCTGTTTTACAATGGAATTTTTAAAACACTGTCTTTAGTAAGGTTAACAGTTAATCTTTTTGATTCATTGCTATAATTAATTAGCAAGGTATAAGTGCCCGGAAGCTGAATATTGGGCAAATAAAAAGTGCCCTGTTCGTCGCTTTGTGCGGCAATGTCGGGATGTTCATGACTGCCCCCGGCTATCATTACAATGGCGCCTTCCACCGGAACGCCGGTAGCAGATTTATACAACATTCCTTTTACACTGGCAGTAGTCCCTGACGGCATATAAAAATTGTTTTGTTTTATTAACCAGTAACCGATCAAAAAGCAGGAAAGGATGACGGTGATCCCCAGCCATCCTTTCCTTGTTTGTTTGGTTACATCCCCAGATTTTTCCATGCCTGAAGATTATTGAAAACAGGCTGTACAATTCTTGTTGCGGAATTGCCCGATACCAAACCATTGGTATGTATGCCTACGGCATAGCGGGCATTGCCCACTTTTACCCAAACCGGTGAACCACTCTGGCCACCCATGGTGTCTATTTCATAATAAATAACGCGGGGCGCTAGAGATTTTGCCTTGCGCGCCATAAACCATTGCTGGTTGCCGCCTTTGTCGCCGGGGTAGCCCGCCAGGTTAAGGTAAGCGCTCAGCAGGTATGGGTTGTCTTTTACTGCAAACCCGAACACGCCGGTTTTATCGCCGGGACGGGCATTGGAAGGCAGAATGATACAGCCATAATCATACTCTCTTTTTTTATCATTTACCCAGCCGGCAACGCTTCTGAAAGAAGTGCCCATGAATGAGCCGTAAGGACGTGCAGCGTCATTCAAACCTGGAATTACTTCAATACTCTTTGGCCATCCGCCCTGGTCGTGCATGTACACGCAGTGCCCGGCGGTAATTACGGTGCGGGGTGCAACCAGCCAGCCGGTGCCAATCCAGCGGCTGCCATTTTTTGCTGTGATGCGCAATGAGCAAATAGCCCGCCAGGGGAATGTGGTAGTGGGGGTAATGCGAACGCGGTCATCAGTGCCAATAATTACTTCAGAAATACTTTTCTGGTATAATTCGGGATAACTGGCAAAGAACGCATCGCGGGTAAATACGCCGCCTTCTCCTTCCTCGTCTGTAACTTCTGTACCGGCTTCTTCCAGTAAGTTCTCCGAAACATAAGCCGATTCAGATTCGGTATTCAATGTGTTGTACATTTCCTTATCGGCTTCTCCGGGTTTGGTGAGCTTAAAACCTTCCACCTGTTCTACTTCAGTTTCGGTATCCGATTCCATGCCCATGTATGACTGGCCCGGCAAATTCTCAATCAAACTGGGAACATGCGCTGTAGCAACCATGGGATCTTTGTCATTTCCGTTCTTGGGCGACCGCAGTGTTTCAGAGAAAGTCTTTGGCTTCATAAATTAGTTTTTTTGGTTTTGTAATGAAGAGTGAAGCGGTCAGGGAAAGCAGTAACAGCTCGTTCCTGTTGTAAACGACATCACAAACACTACTGCGTCCTGCGCAGGTGCCTGCAATACAAATCCGGTAAATAATCGGTCAGAACCTTTCAGTACAGTGAAACCATATAACCATGGTTTGAGTACGGGAGATGATTTATGGAGAGGTAAGCGTTTTTAACAGTTGTCATTATCCGAAATATGGGAATCGCGTGAGGTGTGATCGAAGAATGTATCCGGACAATGATGGGTGTGTTACCTCTGTATTTTATATTCCTCATAGGCCTTTATATGAGGTAAAATCAAACAGTTTTGGACGGTTATGGTTTTCGTAAGCTCCTTGCCTTGCAATAATACTACTACCCTCCACTTCTTCTTTTAAAGATATAGAGTTAATTTAATATTCTTTTGCTTTTTATATAAAATAATTGTGAACAGCAAGGTGTTACAACATGTATTCGTTACGTGATAGTGTATTGTTTAAACATAAAAAAGTCTCCCGATGCATCGGAAGACTTCATTATCTAAAAAAACAAAACGAATACTAAGATTGAGATTGTTGTTGTGTTTGTTGTTGAGGTTGAGCCGCCTGTTCGTTGTTCTTGTCAACCGTTATCACTGGTATTTTTGATCCATATGATAACAATTTACGGGTGATGCGGTTCCACCAGCCGGGCATATGAAATTCGTTCAATGGATTGGCCATAATGAGATCGGCATTGATGCGTTTGGAGAAATCAAGCGTGCTTTTGGCCAGGTTCTTTCCTTCCAGTAAAAAGCATTGCACCGGAATGGTGCTCAGGCTTTGTATAACCTGCAGGGTTTTGTTCACCACCTGTTCAGCAGCATTTCCATCTTTACGCAGACTAACGAGGTATACGGTGCTCTGGAACGTACGGGCCAGCAAAGTAGCAAACTTGATCCGGCGCACAGGCACTTCATCTGTCAGCGGTAATACGATCTTCTTGAAATGGCTTACCAGTCCGCTTGACCGGATGGCCAGTGCCGGCACATTGGTTTTGCGGGCCAGCTGACTGATGGAAACGGAAGACAGTATGCGATGAACGAGATTGAATTTTGATAAACCCACCACCACCAGGTCCATATCGTATTGTTCTATATATTTTACCAGTTGCTGGCTGGGGCGGCCCTGTAATAAGCTGATCTCTATTTTACCTTCCCCACACAAGTGATGTTGATAGGTCTCTTTCAGTAATTCCAGTTTTTTACGGGCATTTTTAAGGTCGGCGGTAATGTCGTAAGGCAGCAACATGCTGGCGTCGATGGGAATCAACGGCAACAGGTTCTTCGACACCACGTGTACCAGGTGAATATTGCACTGGAAGGTATTCGCCAGTTCAATAGCCTTGGAAATAGCCCACTTGCTGCGGCCGGTAAAATCAACCGGCACCAGTATGTTATATAATTTTCCTGGCATAGACGTTCGTTTTAGGTTTATTGATTAGAAATGTGGTTATATATATCACTCAAGCCACTGCCTTAAGCCAGCGCCAGAAGCGATTGAAAACTGTTTTCCCGGATGTTTGTAGAGGCGATCGTTTCCAGCAGATCATCCTTTGTACGAAAGGCAACGCCTTTACCGCCATGGCCTACCATACAACGGTCGTCGCGGCTGTCACCAACTACTATGGTACGCTGCATGGGTACATTGTATTTTTCGCAGGCATATTGCAGCGCATTCGTTTTACAGTAGGAATGCCCACATACGCTGTCGGGTGAACCAAAGAAATAGGAAGGCAGGTTTATTTCGCCGGTTACCTTTCCTTCAAAGAACTCCAATTGATTGGCGTAGGAGAAATCGGCGCCGATCTTTTGTCTTACAAAGTTGGTTATTAACGTATAGCTGTTGCTGATGATGCCAATGATGTAACCCCGGTTCTTCAATTCTTTTATTACTTCTTTTATATCGCTTACCATTTCTATCTGACTGGCAACGTTCAACAGTTCATCCATGGTGCGGCCTTTCAAAAAAGAACCGATCCTTTTGGTAAGGATGATGGGGTCTTTTTCGCGGGCGCGCAGATCTTCGAGCTTGGCGTTGAAACCAAATGTGGCGGCGCAGGTATCGATGAACCGGCCCTGCAGGATGGTATCGTCCATATCGAAGATGGCCATTTTGTGAAAACCGGATAATTTCTCGCGCAGGGTTTTGTTCATTTCCCGGTTAATAGCTTCCAGTGAATGGATCTCTTCTTCACTGATCTCTTCGGGATGTTGTAATTGCGCTTTGCTGATGATGGCTTTTGATACTTCCTTGCTCATTTTTCCCAGGGCCTGCCATGGTTTGCTTTTATTTTCTATATAGCCGATGTTCACTTCGGTTACCCGGGCTTTCATCAGGTACATATCTATCAGAATGCCGATATCAACTCCGTAATCGTTAAAGAAATCGATCTTTTTGAAATATGATTTTTTACCGGCTATCATGCCACTGAGCGGCTGTGAGAAATGAGACAGACCGGGATAAAAGATATTCAGTAAGGGTTTGGCCACCAGTTCGGTTACCCGGCCGGCATTGCGGGCGAAGCTGCCTTTTACAAAGTCGGCTTCATCTGCCAGCAGGGGAGCGGCCAGGTTGGTAATGGTGCCCTCCGGATAGGGGTCAATATCGCCATCGAGGAAAATGATGAATTCATTGGTTGTAATGGCAATGCCATCTTTCATGGAAATGCCCTTTCCACGCACCTGACTGATAATAACTGTTGCCCCGGCTTCCTGCGCTATCTTTACCGTATTGTCTTCCGACTTGTCGTCAACCACAATGATCTCTGTTACCAGCGGAAATTGCTGGCAAAAGCGCACCACGTTGGCAATAGTTTTCTCTTCGTTTAAAACGGGAATGATTACAGTTAGCATATTTCAATATTTCTCCGGTTTATGATTCTACAGTATGTATGTGGGTGAGGTAAAATGCTCCTTGAAAATGAGCTGGCCTGGACGTTCTTCCGATGTTCCGGTAAAGAGGCAAAAGATGTGCCTTTCCTGTCATCGGACATTAAAATCCTTTACATGTGGGCAAAATTCCACACATACAATCCCCCTCCCCATTTTTCCTGCGTTGAAGTTCAACTGTGAATATTGACTGGGCGTTAATTTGCTATTAAAAGAGAATTAAATAAAAAGGGTGTGCCAGGTGTTCCTAAAGAGGGATTCGGCTGGTTATAGAGTTTGGTGGGGAGTTGACCAGTTGACCAGTTGACCAGTTGACCAGTTGACGAGTTGACGAGTTAACAAGTTAACAAGTAGCTTAGGTAACAGAAGTAGGAGGTTGATAGGGTTGATAAAGTTGAAAGGGTTGATAGGGGTAGGGATGCAGGTTGCAAGAAGTAGGAGGTAAAGAGTTAAAAAAAATCCCCCCCGACGAGTCGGGGAGGATTTATATCGTGTCGTTGGGATTGCGTTATTAATAGTCTCTGTTGTATCCACCGCCGCCACCGCCGCGATTGTAGCCACCTTTTTTGTAGCCACCACCGCCGCCGCTGCCGCCGCCACCGAAGCTGCGTTTTTTGAATCCGCCGCCGCCACCGCTACCACCTTGTGGTTTTGGTTGTGCTTCGTTAACGATAATCTTACGGCCTAAAACTTCAGACTCGTATAAGCTGGTCAGCGCGTTTTGAGCTTCGCCGTCCTCAGGCATTTCTACGAATCCAAAACCTTTGCTACGTCCGCTGGTTTTGTCTTTAACAATCTTAGCAGAAGTAACTGAGCCGTACTGCTCGAACAGGGTTCTTAAATCCTCATCGGTCATCTGCCAGGAGAGGTTCCCTACATAAATGTTCATTGTAACGAAAATTTTAGTGTTCTGAAAAAAAGGATAATGGCAATAGTTGCTACTATGAACTGAGGAAACCGAAAAACAGGTAAGACACTGCAGAACATGAGAACTAAGACATTAATCTAACATGAAGATAGGAGAATTATTTTGATTTAAACAATAAAAAAAATCCCACATTCAATTGGGGAGCGGGTTTGCAGAAAATACTTTGTTTATTTGAATACAAGTACTTAAGGAACAGTAGGGGTATTTACAAGGCGCCTCCGGGCCCGCCAAACCGTGGAAAAAACCTTATTACTTATGTTATTTTTTATATATGTTGAAAAAGAAAAGCCTTCCCTGCCCGGAGGCAGAAAAGGCTCACTTTTATTGAAGTTGGAACGAATTACTCAGATACTACTTCAAAATCCAGCTCGGTCGAATGACCGTTGCCGAAATCGATGGTAGCTTTATAAGCGCCCAGTTCTTTTACTTCATCAGGCAGAGTGATCTTTTTACGATCGATCTCATAACCTTTTTGCTCGCGGATGGCGCGGGCAAGTTGCAATGAGGTAACTGTACCGAAGATCTTACCGCTGGTACCGGATTTAGCTCCGATTTTCAGAGGGCCTTCTTTCAGTTTGGCGATTACTTCATTAACAGCAGAAAGCATTTTCTGCTCTTTCTTTTCAATCTGCTTTCTTTTTTCCGCTAATTGTTTCAGGTTAGAAGGACTTGCTTCTACCGCAAACTTTTGAGGGATAAGAAAGTTACGGGCATAGCCATTGCGTACTTTAACTACCTCGTTGGCACCACCCAGATTATCTACGTCTTGAATCAGTATTATGTCCATGGTGTCCTCCTATTTTAAAAGGTCAGTTACGTACGGTAATAAGGCCATTTGACGGGCTTTTTTACATGCCTGAGCCACTTTACGCTGGTACTTCAAAGAGTTACCGGTAATACGGCGGGGCAGTAATTTACCTTGCTCGTTCAGGAATTTTTTCAGGAACTCAGCGTCTTTGTAATCAACGTACTTGATGCCATATTTCTTGAAGCGGCAGAATTTCTTCCGGGGCTTCTCGGTTTTAATGGCGGTCAGGTACTTAATCTCGTTTGCTTTTGCCATAGTACTATCCCTCTACTTTTTCAGTTCCTGTAGGTACACCACTTCTCTTTTTACCATTGTACTCGACGGCGTATTTATCGAGCACAGTGAACATGTGACGCAACACATTGTCGTCACGCAGCAATTGAATTTTCAATTGCTCATTGAGGTTGGATGGCGCTTTGTATTCCATAACCCAGTACAGACCAGTGGTCTTTTTCTGGATCGGATACGCCAGTGATTTTAGTCCCCAGGGATTTTCGTGCACAATTTCACCGCCAAGACTTTTAATCAGGTCAGTGAATTTTTTCTGAGACGCTTTGAAATCGTCGTCAGAAAGCACAGGGGTAAAAATCACCATCAATTCGTAATTGTTCATTGATCCCTGTTTGTTTGTTAAAAAATTAATTTGGGCTGCAAAGGTAGGGTAAATATGTCAATAAGGCAAAGGTGAGATCTGCAGCAGGCTAAGATTGCAAAGGTTATAGCGGCAATAAATAAAAAAGGGAGAAATGCAAGATGGTAAGAGGGTGATAACCAGTTAAGTAATAATTAAGATATGAAAAAATGGCCTTATTAATTCTTTTTAGGCCTGGCAATAATATTATTGGCTTTTTCAGGCTTTTCAGGGAATAACACCTTACCAGAAAGCTTTTCCGGTGATTTAGGACACTGGCTTTTTTCATGTTTATAAAATTACGGTTTGGGTTTAAAAGAAAGCCCCCGGGATTACTCTCCGGGGGCTTTGGATCCTGGTTCTTGTCACCATTC
>JAJKIL010000058.1 GCA_021154515.1 Niastella sp.
ATGCGTTCAGTGAGAAGTACAAGAAGCTGATGGAGTTGGGTAAGGTGTATGCAGACAAGCATCATATAAAGGTCGAATTCCATAAATTTTAATATCCCACGCCAACATAACCCGCCGGGGCTTTTAGCAACGGCGGGTTTTTTATTTTATAGCGTTGCTCCATCATTTCCAGGTTTTGCATGATTATTAACAATTTACAACTATGAATGAACTTGCACAAACTTGAACAAGCCTTGAAAACGAACCGTGACCCCGGGAGCCAACATTTGCAGGCATTGCATAAAGCCTAAAACATTTGTATGGTAAAGAATTTATTCCGGTCAACGGTATTGTTGCTTAGCTCACTACCATTTTTAAACACACAAGGCCAAGGTATTAACCTGGCAGACTGGCGAGTGTTATCAGAACAAAACAATACAGCCCCCTTAACAGATACTATTTACCAGGATAAGGCCTGCGTAAAACTTGACGGCAAAGCCCTTGCGGGCATCTGGAACAAAACAATCGCCCTTAAAAATTTCAGATTGGAACTTGATATTGCAGGAACCGTTATGCCTGGGATTGGGTTCCATGCGAAGGATGAACAAAATTACCAGTTCCTCTATTTTCGCCCGGGCTATGGCGGCACCATTGAGGCTATTCAATACATTCCTATTTATAACGGGGCGCTGAGCTGGGTGTTTTACGGTGGTTACCAGGCCCCGGCAAATATTCATAAAAACGAATGGTTTCATGCAGCCATTGAAGTACGGGGCAACCATCTTAAAGTATTTACCAATAACAACCCAAAGCCCGATATGGATATTACTATGATGCAAACGGAGGCGAACAAAGGTGCACTTTTATTACGAACCATGTTTGGCCCGGCTTATTTCGCCAACTTGAACTGGCGGGAATTGCCGGAAGGAATAACCGACTGGGAGATCTCTGATCAGTTACCCGCAGGCTTTATATACGATTATGAAAAGGTGAAAAAACTGCAAAACTGGAAAAAGATAAATGAGCCAAGCGATGATTATGTGAACCTTTGCCGTTATTTTAAGTTACCGGAAGGTACCGTGGTTGCCCGACATATACTATATGCAGATAGCGTTACAAATAAATTACTTGATTTTGACTTTACGGGTACACTCCGAATCATTCTGAATGGCAAAGAGATCTTTAGCTATGATAAACACAAACTGGAAAGAGTAGAGGCCAATACCTATACCACCAGGCTTTCCCTTCAAAAGGGACAAAACGAACTGCTTTTTATCACACAGGGTGATGGATTTATTTTCGGCAAGGGCTATAATTCCCTCGGGCGATTGCAACATCAGAATTGGGGTTTTATTGCAGGAATTGAAAACATGCGAAAATGAAAATAAACGTTATTCTGAAAGGGGTGAGCAGGCTCCTTTCAACAAAATTTGATTTGTTTGTTAATTACTTTATGTAATTGCCTTTTTTCCTGCATCTGTTTCTAAAACAGCCAATGAAAACTTTATTATCACTGCTATTGTGGTGTGCAAGCACCGTTTTGCTTAATGCACAGTCTGCGATTACAGGAAAAATAACCGATGAAAAGGGAGTGCCGCTACAAGGGGTCAGCATCACGCTTAAGGGTACAAATAAAAGTACAGCAAGCGATGTAAATGGTTTCTACTCAATACAGGTACCAGATGAAAAAGCAACACTCGTTTTTTCAAGTGTTGGTTTCGATGTGCAGGAAATTAAGGTAAAAGGAAAAGCTGTGATTAACGTACAACTCAAGGCCTCTACAAATAGTCTTGACGAAGTGGTGGTTGTAGGTTATTCGACACAAAAAAAGATGTCTGTGACAGGTTCTGTAGCATCAGCACTTTCAGGTATGGTTCCAGGAATAAGTGTCAATAACCAGGGGTATTCCGGCACTTCCCAAAACGAAGACTTTAACAGAGAAGGTTACGACAATATCAAAGAAAATGAATTTCAGAAAGTCACAGATCATCCGCTTTCTACTTTTTCTATTGATGTTGACGCAGCTTCCTACAGCAATGTTCGCAGATTGATAAATGAAGGCAGACTTCCCACTCCGGGAGCTGTTCGCGTTGAAGAAATGATCAACTATTTCTCATACAATTATCCGCAACCCTCCAATGACAAGCCTTTCTCTATAACCACTGAATCTGCACAATGCCCCTGGAACAAAGATCATCAATTAGTAATGATCGGGCTACAGGGTAAGAAAATAGATTTCGACAAACTGCCTCCTTCCAATCTTGTTTTCCTCATCGATGTAAGCGGCAGTATGCAAGACGAAAATAAGTTGCCGCTGGTTAAATCATCGCTGAACTTATTAGCAGAACAATTGCGTCCGCAGGATAAGATCGCCATTGTGGTATATGCAGGTAATGCGGGGCTGGTTTTGCCTTCTACAAATGATAAATACAAAATCAGGGAAGCGATCAATGCGCTCGAGGCCGGCGGATCGACAGCAGGCGGCGCCGGTATAGGACTCGCTTACCAGACTGCACAACAAAATTTTATGAAGAACGGCAATAATCGCGTGGTACTTTGTACCGATGGTGATTTTAATATAGGCGCCAGCAGCGATGATGAGCTGGAAAATCTTATTGAGCAAAAACGCGCATCCGGTGTATACCTTACGGTGCTTGGATTTGGTACGGGCAACTATCAGGATGCTAAAATGCAAAAGCTGGCCGATAAGGGTAATGGTAACCATGCTTACATCGATAATATAAATGAAGCGAAAAAGGTATTGATCAGCGAATTCGGCGGAACGCTTTTTACCATTGCGAAAGATGTAAAGCTGCAGGTTGAATTCAATCCTGCCAAGGTAAAAGGGTACAGGCTTATTGGGTATGAAAACAGGATGCTGGCTAAAGAGGATTTTAACAATGATAAAAAAGATGCGGGCGATATGGGCAGCAATCATACTGTTACTGCCTTGTACGAAATTATCCCGGCCAATGTAGCGAATGATGAAGAACTGGCAACAGTTGATCCCTTGCGTTACCAAAGTCAAAAACAGAAAAAGCAGTCTGCCTCCTTTTCCAATGAATTGATGTTTGTGAAAATCCGTTATAAAAAGCCGGATGAAGACAGCAGTAAACTCATGGAAGTATCAGTAAAAGACGACTCCCGGGTGGCCAGCAATAACATGCATTTTGCTTCAGCTGTGGCAGCGTTTGGAATGGTGCTAAGAAACTCGGAATTCAAGGGAGGAAGCAATTATAAACTGGTAAAATCACTTGCTACAAGTAGTATCGAGAGTAGCAGTGATGCCTGCAAAAAGGAATTTCTTGAATTGGTGAAAAAAGCGGAGCACCTGAAAGCTACTGCCAAAGCCGAAGAAGAGGAATTTTAGCTACGACCGTATCATTTTCCTTATTTTCGGTGCCTAATCAACCTAACTTCGATCATGCGCAAATTACTGCCCCTGCTGTTGCTTGTAGCCATCAGCCAATGCATTTTCTGCCAAACGCCTGCCTTTATTACCGATAGCCTGGATAGTTACATCCGCCAGGGGATGAAAGACTGGAATGTACCGGGGTTAGCCATTGTAATAGTGAAAGATGGACAGGTTGCTTTTATGAAGGGTTATGGGGTGGCAGATACAGCTACACGCCAACCCGTAGATGAAAACACCTTGTTTATGATTGCCAGCAATTCCAAACTGTTTACCGCTACCGCGCTTAGCCAGCTGCAATATGACAAAAAACTTTCGCTGGATGATAAATTCACCAAATATTTTCCCGGGTTTACATTATACGAACCGACCACCACCGGTTTGTTAACGATCCGCGACCTGCTTAGCCATCGCATTGGCACCAAAACCTTCCAGGGTGATTTTACTTTTTGGAACAGTCGGCTTACTCCGCAGCAGATCATGCAAAAAATGAAGCTGATGAAACCTGAGGCCGGTTTTCGTAATCATTACGGATATTGCAACAGTTGCTTTTTAGCAGCAGGCGAAGTAATTCCAAAAATAACCGGTCAGACGTGGCAAAAGTACATCCAGGATAGAATACTAACGCCCTTGCAAATGGATCATACGTATACGAGCATACACAGCCTGTCAGATACCCGCCTGCTGTCAAAACCTTATACCACCAGTTTTACCGGCATGCTGAACCAGGTACCCTGGGACGACTGGGATAACCTGGCGCCGGCCGCAGCTTTGATCAGCAATGTGAGCGATCTGTCGCACTGGCTTTTGTTTCAACTGGATAGCGGCCGTTATGAAGGAAAACGTGTGATGCCTTTTAGTGTGCTGCAAACAACCCGCGATATTAATACACCCATTACAAGCCGTAAATCAACTGTAGTGCCCACCCACATTGTAGGATACGGATCAGGCATCCTGGTGGGCGATTACAATGGCCGTCAGGTTTTCTGGCATACGGGCGGTGCTGCCGGCATGGTAAGCGTTGTTTGCTTTGTTCCCGAAGAAAGGCTGGGAATCGCGGTGCTTACGAACAACGATAACCAGAATCTGTTTGGCGCCCTGCGCACCCAGGTGCTGGATGCTTATACCGGTATGCCTTATCAGAACAGAAGTAAGAAATACCTTGCAGATTTCAATACTACCATGGCCGATACTTTAAAAACCATTCACGGTTGGCAGGCACGGGTAAAAGGCATAGCACCATCACTGCCACTACCCGCTTACGTGGGGCATTATACAAACGGGTTGTACGGATCGCTGGATATTAAGCTGGGGGCAGATAAAAAGAGCCTACAAGTAAAATTCAACAGCCATGATCATTTAACCGCTACCCTTTCGTATATGGATTCGCAGGAATGGCTGATGCAATACGACAATATTGAGTACGGTATCTTCTCTGTACAATTCAAGGTCAGTGGCAACAAAGTAATATCCATTGAGACCAAAGAAAGCGATTTTGTGGAAGAAGATCCTTATGTGTTTGTGAAGCAGTAATAACTGAAAAATAAGTTGATTAGGATAGTTCAGCTATAAATTAAAGAGGCCGCCCGTGGCGGTCTCTTTAATTTATTGATATTATGTGGAGTTGGGAGGATGCGTTCCTTTATTGCACTATCAGCTTTTGAACATAATGCTTACCTGCATTTTCAATTTTCACAAAGTATGTTCCTGGCATATATTTCACCGGAATATTAATAGTACCAGTGTTGGCATTAAATTGAGCCAGTGTTTTACCAGAAAGATCTATTACCGTTACATGTACAGGCGCATTGGCATTGTACTGTTTTACGGCAACAGTTAATGCAGATCCTTTTTGTACCGGATTGGGATACATTCCTCCCGGTATGTTACCTGTAACAGTATTAAGTGATGCTGTTGCGATCCTTGTGGCCGTAGCAGTAATGATACCAACATTGAATTTTTCCCAGCCCTGAATGGTCGTACGGTTACAGTTCATCGCTGCGGTGCCATTTTCTGAACTTACATACAATCCATTATTACCACGCAATGAGATGGTATTGTCTGCATTTACCACCCAGTCAAACTGCTCCCAACCTTGTGGGGTGGCGCGATTGCAGGCCATGGCCTGCGCGCCGTTTTCAGATGACACGTATTTACCCATGCTCTGCAGCGTTACTTTACCATTGCCGGCATCCCCTACCAAAAACTGTTCCCAGCCCTGAGGGGTAGTACGGTTGCAATTCATGGCCTTTGTACCATTTTCCGAACTAACGTACAAAGCGTTACTGCTGGCCTGCAGCCAAATGGTTTTGCCTATGGGGGCTGTGGTAACAGGATTACCGCCACCGCCGGTTCTGTTTAGTACTACTTCATGGATAGCCGATACCAACGAGTACTGACCGCTTACATCACCTGATAATTCCCACATCATAATGCCCCCACCCTGATCAAAAGCCAGGTTGGTTTTATTTTTAATAGTAGTAATTCCATTATATCCTTTACCATTGTAGGTATCAGAATAAGGGTCGGCGCCCTGGGCCAGCAATTGTGCGTATGTTTCCCAGGTAGGGCGGCAGTAAAAAGGAACCCCCAGAATAGCTTTGGCAGCCGGCACGCCCCTTCCCCGCCAGTAATTCATACATTGCACCGCCAGGTTGTAGGTAGAATGCTCGTAATCGTTATCGTCGTAAGCCATAATGGTCAGATAATCTACCGTAGCAAAAACTCCGTTTACAATGGAGGTACCATATAAACCGATGACAGCAATGGTACACAACTTTCCATTATTATGCATGGTAGTAGATAACTGTTGCATCATCAATAAAAAATTATTCGCCTCTGTTCCATCAGCCGGGTATTCCCAGTCAATGTCTATACCATCCAGATTATACTGGTTTGCAAAAGCAAGCATATTGTTTGCAAAGTTGACCCGGTTGGCTGCACTGGCTACTATTCCATGAAAGCCATCTCCGCCGCCTCCGCCGCCTACTGAAACCAGCACTTTAACGCCATTGGCGTGTGCAGCTGTAACCAGGCTTTGAAGTTTAGCCGGATCTTCAATAGGCTGATACCCACCGTTGGAAGTAGGGATCAAAAAAGCATAGTTTACGTGGGTTAATTTGTTGAACTGAATGTTACTTACCGAACCGGCCCAGGTAGGCAGGTAGCCTACTACTTTAAACTGTGCTTCTGCCGGTGTCATTAATGATGACAGCAATATGAGCAGCATACAGCACATCATTCTGCCTGGCTTTGTTTTAAGATGGCCCAAAAACAACATTCTGGAATTTTTCGTCATGTTTTCAATTTTAAAGGTTAACCAAAAAAAGTGTACGGACTTACACGTAAGTCCCGGGAGAGGTCATTCGGAGTTAGTGCGAAGGGGGATGCAAAAATGTTGTTAATTGAGAGGGTTACCAAATTTGTGACCACATCAAAACCACTACAGCAGAAAATGGTTGTATGACTATCAGTATATTACAAAATACTCCTGGATGCTATATCACATAAACAGATAAACGCATTCGTCTTCAATGTCTGGAATCAAGCGGTCTCTCCATTTATCTTATGAAAAATACTTCTTCATCGATTCCGCAAAAACCTGCTTTACATTTTCGTGAAGATTTTGAGTTTTTATATAGCCATAAAATGAATCAAAAGGAATTGAATCAAACCGCTGCTTGACTTTCCGCATTTCAGGCTGTGCCAGAGGGATACGATTTGGATAACTACGTAAAACAGAAAAGTGTTTTTTGCTGGGGGAAAGAAACAAAGTATCGCCACAAAGTATGGTCCCTTCTTTCGACAAAAAGGGCACATGCAAAATGCTGCTGCCTTCAAAATGACCGCCTATCAGCAGTATTTTTATTCCCTCCCACAATGCCAATTCATCGCCCTGCCAAAGATGAATCTGCGGTCCCTTTTCCACAATATGTGCAGCATCGTTATCATGAATGTATACAGGACAATCGAATACCTCCGCCCACTCATTCATATTGCTGTAATAATGCGGATGCGAAAATGCAATCGCTTTCAGTCCGCCTTTAGATTTTATAAATTGAACAGTGAGTTCATCGAGCAGCGGAATGCAATCCCACAATACATTCCCCCCTTCTGATAAAACCAATAAAGCTCTTTGACCAATCGCAAATATGGGATTGATCTCTATCTCATACAGTCTCTCATGAAGCTTATTCAGTTTAATACTGTGTTTCCTGTGAAGGTCTTTAGGTGTTGTCCAACTTTGTCCTGTTTCCGGAATGTACTGCCGTTCATCGCTGCAAATCACACACAGCCCGGGTACTTCGTCTGCAGGGTAATAGGTGCCGCAAGTGCTGCAAATAATTTTTTCTTTCATTTTTTATGGATGTTAGGTTCTGGTAAAAGATAATTTCAATTTATTCTGCAACCATGTGCATGGAAATGGCAATGCGGTTCCAGCTATTGGTTACAGTGGTAATAAAAATGAGCTGGGCAATTTCAGTTTCGCTGAAATACTTTTTGGCATTTTGAAAAGTGTCTTCCCTTAATCCGGCTTCCTGGATCCTTGTTATTTCTTCTGCCAATTTTAATGCGGCCCGTTCAGATTCCGTGAAGAAAGGAGTTTCCCACCAGGCACTGATCGCAAAAACCCTTTGCTCGGTTTCCCCTGCTTTTCTTGCATCCTGTGCGTGAAGGTTCACACAATACCCACAGCCATTGAGCTGCGAGGTTCTTAGTTTAATGAGTTCTGCCAGTTTCTTTTCGATCTTAAAAGCAGAGATTTGTTTTTCTGCTGAATTCATTGCTTTATAAATACCGGCTTCTGCGGCGTCAATGTTCATTCGTTCTTTCATATTATTTGTTTTTTGATTTATCAAAGCTATATCTTTACTGGATTACCTGAATAGTCCAGATCCAACAAATAAACTAATCCAGATGGCATTATTGAATGAGCTGATTATTATCGATGACAAAGCTGGCGTATCCGTGTATTTGCAGATCACCAACTTATTTATTCATCATATAAGACAGGGAAGATTAAGAAAGGGGTTGAAACTTCCCGGGTCAAGGGAACTGGCAGGTATGTTGGGAATTAACCGCATGACTGTAGTAGCCGCTTACCAGGAACTGGAGGCGCAAGGCTGGATTGAAATGCTGCCCAAAAAAGGAACATTCATAAAAGCAACACTTCCTTTATTGTCACCTAAAGCCCTGGCGGGTGATGTGGCTGACTTCCAACTTCCGGCACAACCCGGCTTTATTTATGATAAGAAAAGAATTATTCCGGTTGGTTCTTCTAATCTCCCATCAGCAGGTAAACTGGCTTTTAACGATGGGTTTCCTGATGTTCGCCTGGCGCCCATAGAAGAACTCACAAGATGCATGCGGAGTCTTTCCCGCCTTTCTGCAAATAAAAAATATTTACTCTACGGTGATGCGCAAGGCACTTTGTTACTTAGACGAACGCTTGCCAATTTTTTGTGCGACACCAGAGGTTTATCAATTACTGCTGAAAATATTTTAATTACGAACGGCGCACAAATGGGCATTTTCATTGCAGCTTCTGTAATTATTAGCCCGGGTGATGCGGTAATAGTTGGTGTACCTGGTTACAATATGGCTAATATGACCTTTCAGCAACTGGGCGCCAAACTTATTTATGTTCCTGTTGATGAGGAAGGTATCGATACCAACGCAATTGAAAAACTTTGTGAGAAGAAAAAGATCAGAATGGTGTATGTGATCCCGCATCATCACAACCCTACTACGGTCACCCTGTCGCCCGAAAGAAGGATGCACTTGCTTAGCCTTGCAACAAAATACAGGTTTTCGGTCATTGAGGATGATTATGATTACGATTTTCATTACTCCAGCAAGCCGATCATGCCTATGGCCAGTTATGACAGCCAGGGTAACGTAATTTATATTGGTACACTTACTAAAACCTTTGCACCTGCTGTAAGACTCGGTTTTATTGTGGCGCCAAAGGAATTCATTCAAACGGGCACTAATTTTCGTAAGATCGTGGACACCCAGGGAGACAGTTTACTGGAAAATGCCATTGCTGAATTATATAAAGATGGAACAATTGTAAGACACATAAAGAAGTCGGTTAAGTTGTATAAAGAAAGAAGGGATCACTTCTGTGATTGTCTTCAAAAAGAATTAAGCGACCAGGTCTCATTTAAAGTCCCTGATGGGGGCATGTCTGTATGGACAACCTCTCTGCAACACGATTTAAAGGTAATTGCCCGCAAAGCATTTGATCGTGGTTTAATCATGAAAGACGGGACGTCTTATGACATAGGCAGGCAGCGTTTTAATGCTGTACGACTTGGTTTTGCATCATTGAATTTTAAAGAGCAATTACAAGCGGTTAAAATTATAAAAGAAGTGACGGCAATGTAAGATAACATTTCCTGAATATTCCATGGCTGTGTGCTTGCGGGTTGCCGGCACATACATCCGGCTTAAAAAGATCATGCGCATTTTAATCCGTATATTTAAAAATTTAGAAAGTCTAATTACAAAGCAACCTGATACCATGCAATTACCCGAAGCGATATCATTGATTCAAAAAGGAATTTTTCCGCATAGCTCGCCACAAACCTGGGCCGACCTCGGCGCCGGTAATGGATTATTCTCAGAGGCCTTATTGTCCATTTTACTACCGGG
>JAJKIL010000059.1 GCA_021154515.1 Niastella sp.
ATTTAAAATTGCTTACCTGGGGGGTGGCAGTAACGCCGCTATCAGAAGCTGAATACCCTTTTGAGATCTTTTCGGCTTCCACTTCATGGAAGATCTTTTCCCCATCGGCCAGGGTAACGGGTACCGGAGTTTTGCTGCCCTCTTTTAATTTTGAATATCGGCGACCATACCGGAAGTTCACCACATATTTATCATTGCCTACATCGCACAGGTCGATTTCATATACTTTATCGGAATTACCTTCCTTAAAATAGAAGATACTTTGTTTTACAAGGCGCATGGGATAAGCTACACTTTATGAGGCAGGTAAGATAGAAAAAAATAGTTGATAAAACCAACACCCCGTTTATATTTAATACGTTATAAATGAATTGTCAATGAAATGATAGTTGGTATGATTTTGTCACAATGGGGTGTGAAAAATTCCTCCGGGGAACCGGGTAGTGAATAAACAAGGAATTTATGCACAGTACGGGGACATATAAATTAAGGAATTTCTATAATTCTCCTATTTTAGACCCCTTGTAGTAATCTGGAAACTATTTACAGGAGATGTGACCATGAAACAGGAAGATTTATTGTACTTATTGACTGCGAATCCTGCCATACAAATGCTCCGTTCCCGGAGCGCCCGTTGGTATTTACCCTTTCTTTACCATGTATATAAGGAGGAGAACCGGTTTGTTATTGGGGAAGACATATTAATTCAATTATTATCCGAAACGCTTTCGCACCAGGAAGACGGCACCGAGGATTTCGAGGAAGCCAAAATCATTTTCGGGGAAGATGAAGAAACCCGCAGCCGTAAATACATTCTGAACTGGGTGCAAAAAAGAATTCTGCAGGACCTGCAGGATGCGGAAGGTAATATTCAATACCAGTTGAGCGCCCATACCGAAAAAGTATTTCAATGGATGCTCACCCTGCAGGCGCGTAACCACGTAGGCACCGAAAGCCGGTTTAAATTACTGTTCAACTCCCTGCAGGATATAGTTGAAAAAACTGAAGATGACCGGCCCAAACGGTTACAGATGTTAAAAGACCGCCGCGCAGAAATTGATAAAGAGATCAAAGCTATAGAACTGGGTGTGGCCCCCGATAACTACAGCAATGCACAGGTACAGGAGCGGTTGGAACTCTTTACCCGTCTTTGTTATGAGCTCATCAGCGATTTCAGGGAGGTGGAAGATAATTTCAAACAGATCCACCGCGCCATTGTTGAACAACACACCAAAGCCGAACAGAACAAAGGCGCCATCGTGGGCTTTGCCTTTGCAGCGTATGATGCGCTGCGTAACAGCAACCAGGGTAAAAGCTTTTATTCGTTCTGGGATTTCCTTATTTCCCGTGCCGGTCAAAGCGACTGGAAAGAGCTGACAGAACAATTGCTCGACCTGTTAAAAGACCGGGGAATTGAAACGGATGTTCATTTCCTGGAGAATATAAAATCCTTATTGTTAGAACAGGGCAAAACAGTATACGATGCCAATGATAAGATGGCAGAAAAACTGAGCCGCATTATTTCTGAAAAAGAAATTGCCCGCCACAAGCGCCTGCGTCACCAGATCGGGAACATCAAGGAACTGATCTTTGATTTGATGGAAGAGGAAGACGTAAAGGCTGGTATCAGTTTGGATGAAGGGGTGGAAGTAAAAATGCTGATGGAACGGCGGCTGCTGTTTGAACAAAAGAAAGCAGTGATAGCCGTAAAACAGCCATCAGCCGCCAGCGAAAAGATCGCCGATCCTGATCGCTTCGGCCGGATGATGAACGTTACCCATGTAGATAAAAAAAGATTATGGCAAAAGGTGGAGCATGCATTACAAAAAAAGCAAACAGCCACGTTGAAAGAAGTGCTGGAACAACAACCGCTGGAGAACGGCATAGCAGAGATCGTAAGTTATTTTGGTTTTCTGCGCGATAAAGCAAGCCGCGTACAGGTGATCCATAATACCAGTGAGCATATTCCGTTAGATGAAGCTGCAACCAAATTTGTAGAAGTTCCCTATTTATTATTTAGTAAATAACCGATATGAGCGCTCAGCAAAGAATATTACCCTATACATCTGTATTTATAAAACTACTGAAGGGGCCTGTTGAATATGTAGAGAAAAGCACCTGGGAAAAGCTGATCCAGTACAAGGTGGAACTAACTGGTTTCCTGCTGCAGTTGGGGTTAGCCCTTGTTCTCGATGAACAGGATGGCTATGCCTATATCAAGCATTATCCGTTTGAAGAAGATGAGAATCCCGTATCATGGATCCAAAGAAGGGCGCTTACTTATGAAGAAAGTGTGATGCTGGTGTTGTTGCGCGAAATGATGGCCGAGTTTGAAGTAGGCGAAGCCACCAACCGCGAACTGATAAAAAAGCGCCGCGAAATAAAAGAATACGCCGAATTGTTCTTTAAAGAAAACGCCAGCCGGGTAAAGTTCCTCAAGGAAATCGACAGGCTGATAGATAAAGCCGAGGAGAATGGGTTCCTGGATAAAACAGAAACAAGCGAGCTGGCCGATGAACAAAAGTTCCGCATAAAAAAAATTATCAAAGCAAAAGTGAGCAGCGAAGAGCTGGATCATTTCTACCAGCAATTGGTACGGCATAAGGAAACAAAAGAGACAGAAACAGTAGAAGCGGTTCAACAAGAACAATAGTTGTAGTTAAAATCAGGAGTAACAAGTATGCAGTTAAGCGTTTTTAGTACTGATAGTCAAAAGAGCGGATTTCGGTTACAATACATGGAAATATTCAACTGGGGAACCTTTGATGATGTGGTGCATAGCATCCGTCCCATGGGGGAAACCAGTTTACTCACCGGCGCCAACGGAAGCGGTAAAACCACTTTTGTGGATGCCTTGCTTACGTTGATAGTGCCGGAGAAACGGTATCGTTTTTACAACCAGAGTAGTGGGAGTGAAAAAAAAGGCGATCGTACCGAGGAGTCCTATGTAATGGGCGGCTATGGTTCTATGAACAGTGAAAGCACCGGTTCGTTAAAAACCCTGTACCTGCGCGAAAATAAAGACGAAGCCTATAGCATTCTGCTGGCGCATTTTGCCAATGAAGCAGAACAGGCCGTTACCCTTTTTCAGGTACGCTACTTTTCAGGTGGCGATATGCGAAGGTTGTTTGGCATTGCGCATAAAGCCTTACGCATCGATGAAGACTTTAAACCATTTGACCTGAATGGCCAGTGGAAAAAAGCGCTCGATCAGAAATACAATAAAGGCAGCCGTAAACAAATTGAGTGGTTCGATGCAGCCAGCAAATACGCCCAGCAACTGGTGCACGTATTAGGCATGCAAAGCGTACAGGCGCTGCAACTGTTTAACCAGACTGTTGGTATTAAAGTGTTGGGTAATCTCGATGAGTTCATTCGCACCCATATGCTGGAACCGCGCAATATGGAGGAATCGTTCCAGGACCTGAAGAAACACCTGGCCACCCTGCTGGATGCGCGCCGCAATATTGAAAAAGCCGAAGAACAGATAAAACTGTTACAGCCCATTGAGCAGCATTTCACGGCGTACAATACATTGAAGAAAGAAATTGAGGAAAGCGAACAACTGCTGCAAACTGCCAGGATCTGGAACAGCTTTACCCGCAATGAATTATTACAACAGGCTATAGAAGAAAGCGATGCCAGCATAAAAGACATTCAGCAAAAGCAACAGATCGTTAAATTAACCTACGACCAGTTGCAGGAGGAAGAACGGGTTATTAAAAACCAGATTGATCAGAACAAGGCCGGCCAGCGCATGCAACAACTGGAAAAAGATGTGCAGGACCTGGAGTTGAAAAAACAGGAGGCCACACAGGAACTGGCCCAGTTTGCCAGTTGGTGCGAAGAGTTGCAGCTGGAAGAAAAACAGCCTGCCGATGAAGCCACCTACCAACGCATAGTAAAGGAGGCCAATCGCAAAAGGCTGGAGCTGGAAACCAAACAACGCCTGAACGAAGAAGATGAATACGGCGCCAAGCGTGCTAAAGAGAAATCAGATGCAGATAAGAAGAAAGTGGAAGACGAACTGAATAACCTGCTGCATAGTAAGAACAACATGCCAGGCAACCTCATTAGTGTGCGCAAACAATTATGCGACGCTTTGAACCTCGATCAAAACGACCTTCCATACATCGGTGAATTGATGCAGGTGCGGTCAGACTGCACTGAATGGCAGCCGGCATTGGAAAAGTTATTACGCACCTTCTCGCTTCGGCTGCTGGTGCCTGATAAATACTACAAGAAAGTAAACAAGTACATCAACAATAACCACCTGGGTATGCGGTTGGTGTACGAGCACGTGACCGATAATCCAATGATCCAGAACCCTGAAAGGGACACGGTGTATGAGAAACTGGAGTTTCACCCTGACAGCCCGTTAAGCAGCTGGGTGGAACAACAGATCATCCGGCAGTTTGACCATGTTTGTATCACCGATGAAAAAACATTGGACCGTTACGAGAAAGCTATCACGTTGAACGGACTGGTCAAAAACAGATCACGGCATGAAAAAGACGACCGGAACGGGAAGCATGATCCCAGTAAATATGTAATGGGTTGGAATAATGAGAAGAAAAAAGACTTCCTGATAAAGCGGAGGAACCAGTTTGCCGACCTGGTTGTAAAAGCCAATGAAACCCTGGAGAAATGTAAAAGCAAAGGCGACAGGCTGCAAAAGCAGTTCTATGCCATTACCCACATTCGCGAACACAAGGGTTTTGCCGAACTGGATATGGCGGGCATTCAACGCGGCATTCATAAGTTGCAGGAACAGATAAACGGGTTGCGCAAAGCCAATAAGGACCTGGATAATTTAAAAGCGCAGTTGATAGATATTCAACAAAAAAGAGATGAAGCAGAAAGTCAGCGCGGTCAGTTATTGATTGATGAGACCCGGTTAAAAGACCGCATTCAACAATACAATGAACAACAGGAGGCTTTGCAACCATTGTTACAGCATATCAGCGAAGGCGATAAAGACGGATTGTTACAATTTCAGCAGCAACAGGCTGCCTTGCTATCGGTTATTACCCTGCAGAATATCGATGAAGTGTACGAAGGGTTGAAGGCAAAGCAAACGCGTTTGCATGAAAAGCAAAGGGACGAGCTGCACAAGGAGGAAACGCAACTGAACAAATGTATCAACCGCATCAAG
>JAJKIL010000060.1 GCA_021154515.1 Niastella sp.
CATTTTGAGCTTTCCTATTATTTCGGAATTTTCAAATCTCGGACGTCATTGACCATTGACCATTCACCCATAAACTACACCACATACTGTTTCCTGTCCTTCAGGATATGCCGCATGTTTTGTTCGGCCCAGGCTGACAATTGTTGAATATGCGGTAACAGGGTTTCTCCCCGCTCCGTTAAGCGATATTCAACCCGCAATGGCACTTCAGCAAATACATGCCTGCTTACAATACCATCTGCCTCCAGCGTCTTCAACGTGATCGTGAGCATTTTTTGCGATACATCGCCGATCTCTTTTTGAATATGGCTGAACCGCACGGATCCTTTTTCTCCCAACAGTAATATTACCAGCACCGACCACTTATCACCCAGGCGGTCGAGTACCGTACGTATGGGGCAATTATCAGATCCTAAAAATTTCCTGGCATTTTTTTTCATGCTATGTAATTGATGTTCAACAACAGTTTCCTTTATGAAACCAGGTATCTCCGCCGTGCCTTATTGTGTGGCATTACCAATGGACATACCTTTGGTTACTTTTTGATACTAACCATTACAAAAGTAACTTCAAATTGAAAATTATGAAAATTTTATTGATCGGCGGAAGTGGCAATATTGGCCAGCGCATTGCAAAAGAAGCTTTACAAAAAGGCTACCAGGTAAATTCGGTGCAGCGCAATCCCGGGAAGTTAAGCATAAAAGATCCCAATTTAACCATTACCAAAGGGGACATGCTGAATGTGGCCGAATTACAGGCATTGGTAAAAGACGCCGATGTGGTGGTGTCAGCTATTTCTCCGCATGATCTCGGTGAATTTAAACAGGCTTATACCAACCTGATCAATGCCATGGAAAAAGAACCTTCCAAACGGATAATCATCGTAGGTGGAGCGGGCAGCACAGAAGTATCACCGGGCTTACGGTTGATGGACAGCCCCATGATGGCGCACATTCCCGCGGAATGGCACCCGGCTATTCGTGCACATGCCGAAGTATTGGGTTTGTTCAAGGCTTCTACAACCAACTGGACGTATTTCAGTCCGGCCAATATGATTGAAGCGGGTGAGCGCACCGGTAAATACCGGCTGGGTGGCACCAATATGATCTTTGATGCGAATGGGAACAGCCATATCTCTTACGAAGATTATGCGGTGGCCCTGGTTGATGAGATCGCCAACCCCAAACATCTTCGTCAGCAATTCAGCATAGCGTATTAATATAAGGTGGGCTAAAGGTGGGCCACCCTCAAAGGGTGACTCACCTTCAAAGGCCCGCCTTTCCATTATTTCTTCGGTTGTTCATCCGCAACTGCATCCTGCCAGTTGGTCCACATTTGTATCCCGGCGTCATAACCGGTGTAACCTTCGTTCTGACGAAGACGGGCGCCTCCATTTGCATTGATATCGCTTTGAGGTACCGGCCAGTTGATGTTTTTTTCAGCCATGGTATATGCGCGATTTTTAACCATTACTCTTCCTTTGTTATAAAAATCATTGTAATGTTGAATGCGCTGGAACCAGTAACTGTTTTTCGCCAGGTTCTCTACCTGATAAGTATTGCCCCATTCATCGGCCTTACCACTAAGTGCTAAGCTATAGGAAACGCGGCTCAATTCTGCAAAGCGGAATTCTTCCATATTCAACTCACGGGCACGCTCATCCATGATATCACCAATACCTACTGTAGTATATAATTGCGTACACTGCGCCCGCTGTCTGATCTTGTTTACATCTGCAGTAGCGCCCGCGATATCGCCCTTGTAGAATTTTGCTTCCGCACGCAGCAGGTACGTTTCGGCCAGGCGATAACAATACAGATCGCCGGCGCCGCCTCGGTGGTTGGCTTCGTTCGGGTTTCCGGTTTCGTTTACATCTTCAATATAATATTTGTAGTGTGGCCAGTCGAACCAGTTACGAACGGTATCGGTACATAACAAAGCGCCCGATGCATTCCGCAGGCGAACGTTTTTGCCATACCAGGCCGTACTGGCGGGGTCGTTGTATTTAAGCGAATCCATCCGCGCCCAGTTGCCCACCGTGCTGTTGTGACGCAGGTCGCCGGCATCATTAACGCCATTTACAGCCCAGAGTGAATTTTGATGAAAGAAGGTGGGCCTGATGTGCGCAATACCACGGCCTATAGCATCTTTATAATCCAAAAGCGCCCTGAAGGAAGTGCTGGAGGGCGCAAAGAAACGTACAGCCTGTTTTCCATCCGGTGCACTGGTGCCTACATTATCAAGGAAAGGCAACCAGTTGCGCATGGAATTCATTTTTACGCCCATGTCCGTATTATTTCGGTTGGCCATCACCAGGATGGTTTCCCTATTGGCAGGAATGCCTTTGTTTTCCGGCCGGTGCAGATCCCAGATCACATTACGGGTTACCGGCCATACACTTGCATAAGGACTAACAAAGTTGCCGAAGCTGGCTGTCATCAGAGAAAGTCCTGAATTGTTGATGAGGGTATCGGCCTGGGAAATGGCTTTGTCCCATTGACCGGTAGCCAGGTAACATTTCAGCAACAGCTGGCGGCAGGAAGCTTTGTTCACGAGCCCTATCAGCGACATTTTTTCCTGGGCGGGCACCCACTGTACGGCCTTCTCCATATCTTCTGTAAGCATTTGCAGGATGGCCTCGCGTTTGGTGCTTTGATAATCCACCTTCGGCACATCCTGGATCACCGTTACCAACGGCACATCCCTGAATCTGAATACAAGCCCCAGGTAATGATAAGAGCGGTGGAACAATGCCCGGCCCTTGTATTCATTCCTGGTGGTATCTGATAATCCCGACACCTTATCGATATAGTTTAAGATAGTGTTCGCATATTTTACGCCGGCATAGGCCTGTTCCCAAAAATAACCTACGCGTTCAGGCTGCTCGGTTGGGGTAAGCCGGGTGGCGATGTCGGTAAAAATATTCCCATCATCGGTTTTACTGGCCACTGCCACATCGGTAAACATATAATCGGTACTGATAGGAAGCCCGAGGTCAGTATATTCAAAATAGGTCCAGTATGAACGGAGCTGCTTGTCGCAAATAGCCATGGCTGCATCCAGCCCACCCTTGGTTGAGAAGGTTGTTGACGGGATGTATACCGACAGCGGATCGGGTTCCAGGTAAGATTTCTTACAACCACACAAACCAGCTATCAACGCTGCACTCAGCAACAGGATCTTTGTTATGGTGATGCTTTTATTATAATTCGTTTTCATTGCTGTAGTCCTTTAAAAATTTACGTTTAATCCGAATGTGATGATCCTGGGCGCTAAACTATTACGGTATTGGTTGTCGGTAGTGATGGTAAAGGTCTCCACATCGCCGTAGATCCAGTTCTTATCTTTTTTCCACAAGGCCGCATTGCGAATGTTGGCATACACTTTTAATTTGTCGAGGTGCGCTTTCGAGATAATTCTCAACGGCACATTGTACCCCACCGTTATATTATCCAGGCGAATGAAACTTCTGTCGTATAATTTTCCAGGCGCCTGTACACCGGCAGGCCCTTTGGCATCGAGACGCGCCACATTGTTAGTGGGGTGCTCCAGCGTCCAGTAGTTTTTCTGCCAGGTATTGGCCAGGTTGGTGATCAGCGAAGTGTTGTTATCCTGGTTCAGGTACAGGTTAACCAAACTTTTGTTGCCCCAATAGGAATATAGGTTGAACGAAAAATTAAAATCCTTCCAGGTAAAATCGTTGCGCAGCGACCACATGATGGGTGCATTGGTTTGACCCAGGAATTGTTTGTCCTTATCATCGTACACAGGCGTCACTTTACCGCTGGCATCTTTGGTATCATTGTCTGTATAACTGTTGGCCACTTTGGGATCGCCCGGGCGCTGACCATAACTGCTTGCTTCAGCCGCTTCACTGGCCTGCCAAATGCCGGTTACATTGTAATTCCAGATGGCGCTAACCGGTTGCCCGATGAACCAGGAGTTCTTGATATCATCTCTTTCTTTGGTGCTGACAACATTTCCCTGCGCATCCAGTACCGCATCGTAGATGTAATACAGGTGTTTGATGGTGTTCTTGTATTTCGAAAAACCGAAGCTGGTGCTCCAGGTGAAGTTTTTCGTACGCACGTTTTGCGAGCTCAGCGAGATCTCCATACCCTTGTTCATCACCTTACCCAGGTTCATGGTAATGCTGGTGAAACCGGTAAAGCTTGGTAATGCCCGGTTCATGATCATGTCAATGGTAGGTGTTATATAATAGTCAATAGAACCTGTTAAGCGGTTGTTCAGGAAACCAAAGTCGATACCGGTGTTGAACGATTCGGTTTTTTCCCAGTGCAGGTTGGGATTTGCCAATCTGTCTATCCGCAAATACCGGTATTGCACCAGGTTACCGCTGTTATCGAGGTAACCCATGGTAGTTGATCCGGTTGTTGGGGCGGTGAGGTTGGAGAGTGCGAGGTAGGGATCGCTCAGGGAGCGGTTACCATTTTGTCCCCACGACAATCTTAATTTACCCATGCTCATGGATTCCCACTTAAAGAATTTTTCATTGGTAAATGTCCAGGCCACTGCGGTTGAAATAAAATTGGCGCGCGGATTGGAAGTACCAAAAGCAGAATAGCCATCGCGACGGAAGGAGGCGGTGAACATATACCGGTCGTTGTATGTATAAATTAACCGGGCCAGCAAACCATCGGCGGTTTCTTTCACGTCATCTGCATCGTAACTACTTTTATTTTTATCCCCGAAAAATGTTTCGTGATACCCAAGCGCATCACTTGGTAAGATGTTGCGGGCCTCTGTCCTGTCTTTCCACTGCTGCCGTTTTTCGGCTTCCTGCACCAGCGTAATGTTCAACCGGTGTTTGCCAAAGGTTTGGTCCCAGTTGATGGTATTGTTCAGCGACCAGTCGAACCGCTCGGTTTGTTCGCGGTATACCAACCCGTTCGTTCCTTTAAAATCAGGGTTTTTCGAAGATTCAAAATATCGTTCATGATAGAACTGGTAGCGGGGAGAAGCGTTGAACGAATAGGTGATATTGAACGGCAGCTTTACCCTGGCTGTGAAGATGGTGTTCAGCACGGTATAGGCTTTGTCCCGGGCCGTGTACTGGCGAATGAAATCGTAATTGTAACCATAGTTATTTACACTGTTCTCGCCCATGGGATGCACCACCAATGCGCCGGTATCATCTTTATAATTGGCGTAAGGACTGTTGTAGATGATCGCCCGGTTCCAGTCGGCAGCGGAGTCGCCCTCATTGCGGTGCTGAAAGTTTATGTTGCCGCTTATATCCAGCCACTTCGTCATTTTGGCTTCCAGCTTTATGTTAGAACGTACGGCCTTGAAGTCATTGCCTTTTATCAATCCCTGGTTGCTGAGATAGCCCATGGACATATAATAGTTATAATTGTCAGAGCCGCCAGAGGCGCTGATATTGTAATCCTGGTTGTTACCGGTGCGGAAAGTATTATTGTACCAGTCGAACGTTTTACCGGCCAGGTAATTATTTAACACGGTACCCTGCAACAACAGACGTTTTGCCCAGATCTCCTGGTCGCCGGCCGTTCCATTGGTAGCAGTGGTATAAGCCCGCCACTGGTCTATGTTAATGCCCCATTTGGAAAGGTTGGCATCAGTGGGTTCATCATAATAACCCGGCTGGGTTTTCTTATCCGATTGATAAGCTTCGTAATTACCTGTTGTGGTATTGGCGCCATAAGTAGGCGCCGTGTACCAGTCATGACGGTATTGCATGTAACCTGAAGGCGACATCACCCTGCGGTTAATGCCCATGGTTGAAATGCCGTAATTGGAAGTGAAGTTAAACCGGGGTTTGCCTTTCTTTCCCTTTTTGGTAGTGATGATCACGACGCCATTGGCGGATTTGGCGCCATAGACGGCGGCGGCAGACGCATCTTTTAAAATGTCTATCTGCTCAATATCGTCGGGGTTGATCTCTGATAATTCACCATAGAAGATCATTCCATCCAGCACCAGTAAGGGGTCGTTGTGGCCCGCATCGGTGTATACAGACCTTTGTCCACGGATCTGGATGCTGCCACCGCCTTTGGCAGTGGCATCGAACCCAACAGTAACACCGGGCGTACCACGAATAATGTCCTGGGTGGTGTTCGGGTTTTGATCACTTATTTTCTCGGGTCGGATCTGGGTGATGGAACCGGTGAGGTCTTTTTTGCGCACCTGGCCATACCCGATCACCACTACTTCATCCATGGCCTTCTGACTTACTTCCAGCCGAATGGATACATCGCCGGTGGCCGGCACTTTAATGGTTTGTGCCACAAAACCGGAAAATGAAAAAGTGATACTGGCGCCGGCCGTAACTTTTAATGAAAAGCGGCCATTGTCATCGGTAGTAACGCCTCGTTTCGTATTGGCGATGGTGACAGATACACCTTTCAGGGGTTGACTGGTGGCATCTACCACCGTTCCTTCCAGCGTTCTTTCCTGCGCCAGTGAAACGAATGGGATCGCCATCAATAAAATAAAAAACAAGACAAATGAACCGGGGGGATGTACCACCCGGGCAGGATGCAATAATTTTTTCATACCGCAAAAGTTTTGGTTAAATCCACATGTTGAACCGAGGCAATATAACCGGCATACCTGTTATTGGGAGGGGGGCTTTTTTGATAAAAAGGGGGCTTTTTTAACCGGTATTGCTACGTCAATGCCCCAAATAAGACTATTTGAAATTTATAAACGGTTCATAAATAAATACCTGGTAAAAAAATTGACGTAGTACACTACGTCACGGAACGCGGGAGGATCTTTTCGTTTATATTATACTGTTTCCCCAGATTTTTACGGTACTTCTCGATGTACTCCGAGGGTTTCATGCCAAACAACCGGGTAAAATGCTCCCTGAAGTGTTTGATGTCCCCTATTCCTACCAGGTAGGCAGTTTCGTTTATATTGTAATTGGAGTTAATAAATAATTCCGCCGCCTTGCGCAAACGAATAAAGCGTACAAATGCGTTGGCCGGCTGGCCACACACCGCTTTGATCTTCTTATTCATTTTGGAATAACTCATACCCAGTTCATGCGCCAGGGTTTGAATGGTGAACTGCGCATCGTCGAGATGCGCCTCCACAATGGCAATACAGTTATCCAGGAAGGCTTTGTATTCGGCCGAGACTTTCAGCGGGTTCTGTTGCAGCGTGATCTCGTTATAGAAATACTTCTGCAGGTTGTTCTTGCTTTTTATGAGGGCTGTTACCCGGGCAACCAGCAGGTCTTTGTCGAAGGGTTTGGTGATAAAATCGTCGGCGCCGCCTTCCACCCCCTGTAACCGGGTATCGGCAGCAACACTACCCGACAACAGGATCACCGGGATGTGGCCCAGGGCATTATCGTCCTTTATAATTTTACACAGGTCAATACCCGTCATGCCCTGCATGAACACATCGCTGATGATGATATCGGGTTGAAATTGTCGCGCCAGCGTAAGCGCTTCTTCCCCACTCTGCGCTTCATACACCGTAAACTGTTCAGTAAACAACGCCGCCACATACCGCCTGATCTCCGTATTGTCGTCCACGATCAAAATACGCCGGGTTTCGGTGGCCAGTGCATCCAGGATGGTTTGATCGCTTTTACGTTCCTGTTCAGGCGTTTCTTTCCAGCTTACCTGTTCAGCAGCCCAATCGGCTGTAATCACTTCCTGCCCCGCCAGCAGTTGTAACTGATCTACCAGACCCAGCATGCGATGGGTCAGGCGCTGCGCTTCCTGTACCGCTTCCTGCTTTTCTTTCTCGGTTTCCCTGCGCTGCCTTTCGGCTTTTTCCTTTTCTTCGGTTAAGCGTAGTATTTGTTCTTCGTAGTGTAAACGGGTTTGTCGCGTTTTATACCACCCGTAAATAAACAACAGCATCCAGACCAGGCAGACCGCCGGTAATGGATTGATAAAAAAAGGAGCAATAAGACAAGCTAAGTAAACAGGTGCGCTCATGTGAATGGTCAAGCCGGCAAACAGCTTTGAGGTTTCGTTATGGTTTATTATAAAATTAAAGATTATTTCCCACGCAAAAATTGAACCAATAGGTAAGAGCTCCTTAATAGGCACTTCCCTATCTTTGGCAATAAAATGTAAAGCGTCCCGATATGGAATACAGAATATTAGGCCGGTCAGGTCTTAAAGTATCGACTATTACCCTGGGAACAATGACTTTTGGCGGCGCCGGTAAATTTGCGTCGGTGGGTAGTGTGGATGTGGCCCTTGGCCGCACCATTATTGATTATTGCATTGAGCAGGGTGTTAACCTGATTGACACAGCCAATATTTATTCAGCCGGGTTATCGGAAGAGATCATTGGCGAAATATTGAATGGAAAGCGTCCTGGTAATGTACTCATTGCCTCCAAAGCAAGAATGCCGTTGGGTACCGGCGCTCCGAACGATGAAGGTTTTTCAAGATACCACATCATTCAGGAGTGTGAGAAGAGTTTAAAGAGATTACGTACTGACGTAATTGACATTTACTATATGCACCAATGGGATGGACTTACGCCGCTGGATGAAATGCTGGAAGCGCTGGACACGCTGGTTAAGCAGGGCAAGATCCGCTACATCGGTAGTTCCAACTTCTCTGGCTGGCATACGATGAAAGCCTTACATACCAGCGCTGCGCACGGCTATCAACGTTTTGTGACGCAACAGATCCATTATTCACTGGAAGCAAGAGAAGCAGAATATGAATTATTACCGGTGGGTATCGACCAGGGACTGGGCGCATTGATCTGGAGCCCGCTCGCTGGTGGTTTACTCAGCGGAAAATATACCCGCGATATGCAAACCCGCAACGAAGGCCGTTTTGCTGCCGGCTGGACAGAACCTCCCATCCGCGACTTTGATCGTCTTTGGAATATAGTGGATGTGCTGAAAGCCATTGCTGCAGAAAAACAGGTAACACCCGC
>JAJKIL010000061.1 GCA_021154515.1 Niastella sp.
AAATACCGACCCGTATAAGGCGAAGCCAAGCGCAAAGGAGGTAACGATACCTATTGCGAAACTTCGGTCTTTCAGAATGCGAAAATCAACCACGGGGTGATCAGTGCTTAGCTCCCGCCATACAAAGCCAATGACAGACAGGATCGTAGTGAGGGTCAGCACAGCAATGTATGGAGTAGAAAACCAGTCTTCTGTTTCTCCTTTTTCCAACACCACCTGCAAGCTGCCCACACCGGTGGCCAGCAACAGAATGCCCCACCAGTCGATCGGTTTACCCTTAGCGAATTGAGGCGACTCCCGCACGAACATCGACACCAGGAAGGCGGCAATGGCGCCTACGGGGATATTCACATAGAATATATAAGGCCAGTTTGAATTTTCAACAATGTAGCCACCAATTGTGGGACCGATCGTAGGGCCTACTACCGCACCCAAACCAAACAGGGCGGTTGCCATGCCGATTTCTTCACGCGGCCAGGTTTCCATTAATATGGCCTGTGCAGTGGATAACAAACCACCACCCGCCAAACCCTGTAATAATCTGAACATGATCAGTTCAGTAAGGGTCGTTGCCTGTCCGCATAAATACGAAGCCAGCGTGAATATCAGGATGGAAGCGAGAAAATAATTCTTTCTGCCAAAACGATCGCCTAACCAGCCCGACATGGGTAAGATAATTACGTTGGCCACCGCATAACCCGTAACCAGCCAGCCCGCATCTTCGAGGGTGGCACCGAGGTTACCCATGATCTGCGGCAGTGCCACGTTCACGATGGTGGTATCGATCAATTCCAGCAGCGAAGCCATGATCACCGTAATGGTGATGATCCACTTCCTAAATCCATGTTCTGCCATTTTAAAATATTTTTACGTTATTGGCTAACTAACAATTCCACACTTATTTCTTGGTATCAACCACCACTTTGGCGCTTAAACCAGGACGTAATCGATTAATGAATTCTTTATCTGATTTATCCAGCTTGATACGAATCGGTACGCGTTGTACAACTTTTACAAAGTTACCGGTAGCATTATCAGGAGGCAGCAAAGAGAATTTGGCGCCGGTTGCACCTGAAAATGATTCCACCGTTCCGTTTATCGGATGATCGCCGAATGCATCGATATTAATATGCACGGCCTGACCGATCCTGATATTTTCAATTTGTGTTTCTTTGAAATTCGCTGTCAAATACAACCCGTTGTCATTTACAATAGAGAACAATGACTGACCAGCCTGAACCAGTTGACCTGGTTGAATGGTTTTCTTTGAAATGATACCATCGGTGGGGGCAGTAATAAAAGTGTAGCTTAATTGCAATTTGGCATAATCTATATCTGCCTGACGCAAACCGATATTTGAAGCGGTAGCATTCACCTGTTGTTTGTTGGTGCTTACTTTTTCACTTACTACAGGCACCTGAGTTTCAGCTGCATGTAAAGCGGCTTCTGCTGCATCTTTTTCAGCCTTGGCTGCATCATACTGAGCCTTGGTGATGGCGTGGTCTTCATACAAAGCTTCGTACCGTTTGAAATCTTCGGTTGCTTTCCAAACCCGTACTTTGGCTGTTTCAATATTTGCCTGTGCAGTGGCAATACCGGTTCTAGCTTCGTTCACAGCATATTTCGATACATTCACCGATTGTTTGGCGACTGCCAGGGCAGCCTCGGCTTGTTGCAGCCTGATCTGGAAATCGCGGTCATCCAGCACAACCAGGGTATCACCTGCATGTACAACCTGATTATCTACAAAACGAATATCTTTAATATAACCGGTTGCTCTTGTAACTACCGGGCTGATGTCGGCATCGATCTGGGCGTTGTCGGTTTCTTCATGGCTTTGGCCATAGAAATATTCTTTAGCTGTAAACGCCAGGGCGCCTACCAATACAAGACCCAGGATAACAGGGAAAATGATCTTTTTTCCTTTACTGCTCTTTTTAACGTCGTTCATACAATATCTCTTTAATACTTTTTTAAATGGTTAGGGTTGAATGTGTCCGGTTGTTTTCAAAAGGGTATAATAAGCGGCAGTAGCATCAGCTTTCGCCAGCTCCAGATTTAAACGCGATTGATACAACAGGGTTTGCGCTTCAATCCGGTCGGTGGTTGTAACCAGGTTGTTCTTGAATTTAGATTCGGTTATTCTTTCATTTTCTGTAGCCTGTACCACAGCATCGTTCAGCAATTTGATCTTTTCCAGTGTTTGTTGGTATTCAACATAGGATTTGTTCACATCCATTTTCACCTGGTCGGTAATTACGTCGCGGGTAGCTGTTACTTCCTGTTTTTGTAAACTGGCTTCCGTTGCCTTGTTCTTGTTTTTGAAGAACCCGGTAATATCCCAGCTTGCATTAATGCCTACTACAAAAGGAGCCAGGTAAGTGGCGCTTTTAGGGATCAATGCTTTGGAAGGGTTGATGTAATACAGATTACCGCCAACGCCTAGGGTAGGTAATTTTTCGTCGCGAATTTTCTTGATGTTGATATCGGCCAGTTTATCCTGGTACTTTAAGGAGCCAAACTCCTTTCTATCTTGCAGGGCCTGCTTCATGTAAACATCCGAGCCTTCAGTTATATCCAGTTTGTAAACAACGTCCTGTACCTGTACCATTGTATTGTCAGGCAGACCCAGCAAGATATCCAGGTTATAATTCACCACCTTACGGCTATGTTCCAGTTCTACTTGTTGTATTTGAATATTCGATTTTTCTAATTGAAAACGTAATACATCGTTCTTGGTAGCCAGTCCCTGGCTTTCAAACTTTTTGATCTCAGTTAATTTCTGGTCAACGTCTTCCATGTTCTGCGCTATGATCTTCAGGTTCTGCTGAACTTTGTAGAAGTTGATATAGGCGCTGATGATGTTGTACACAATTTCATCTTTGTCCTTATCTGCATCCAGCTTGCTGCTTTGGATCAGGATGTTGGCTGATTCTTTGGCATAACGGAACCGGCACTGCGCAAAAATGGGTTGATTAATACTGAGGGTTCCCTGATACAAGGTGTTATCAAAAGGGAACTTCATGCTTTTGGGGTCGCCGCCACCATCTGAAGGCAAAGCAAAACTTCTCGACAACATCAGGGCGTGGCTGTATCCTGCGCTCACTTTTACAGTGGGCATTGTTTCGTCTTTTGCCTGATCCAGTTGTGAAACAGCCTGTTCAATTTTATTTTGAGCCAGTTTTAATTGTTTGCTGTTTTGCACCCCCAGGTTAACAGCTTCTTCCAGGCTAATGGTTCTGGTTTGTGCTTGTGCAGAAAAAATGGTTAGTAATAAGGCTAATCCCGATACTATTTTCTTTGTGAAGTTCATGCGTTCTATATTATAAATGTTATTCTTCATTTTTTATATCCAGGTGCGCCCGCAACATTTGTTTTAAATGCGTCTTTAACCGGGTCGACATTTTTTTACGGTACGTGGCATCATCTGATTCCTCTATTTTCATGAGGCGGCTATATAAGGCGGCTGAATTCACCACCTGGGTCAGCGTTCCAAACACACTCGCCATAGTAAGCTCCACATCTACTTTACCGAATATCTTTTTCTTTTGTCCGTCGGAAATTACTTTTTTTATCTCCTCCAGGTTCCGCATTTTGATATTGATAATAAGCTCTTTTATTTCGGTTGACCGGGTTTGGCAGTACGTCTGTGACATGATACAATGAAACCGGTAGTTGTTCATTATTTTTTCAATATAGAACTCAACCAGGCGGTCTATTTTATCCCAGGGAGTAAGCGTTTGGTTTTTAGCTAATTCCACCAAAATACCCGTTGTATACCCGGCCCGGTCTTCGATCAATGCTTCCAGTAACTTCTCTTTTGAACCAAAGTAATAAGAGATCATGGCAAGATTTACGTTCGCGCGTTGCGCTATATCCCGCACAGAAGCCCCATCAAATCCATTTTCTGCGAACAGCTCCTCTGCAATCGAGAGGATGTGTGCTCTTTTATCTACCTTTTCTGTGAGTGACATATATAACCTCTTTCTTTTGGAACCACAAAATTAAACAAACGTTTAAATTAAACAAACGTTTAAATAACTTTTTCCCGAAACGTCGTTGCAATTATTAAAAAAGCAGGCCACGGGATCTAACTGTTGATGACATTATAGAATTGATTGTAAAGAAGATCAGCCGGACCATTTCATAAAAATTGCGATATGGATCAGCAGGCTGCCGATAACAATTAAATAACAAACAGCCCCGCCAGGCTTGCGGTGGAGCACCCGCCCGAAAATGAATAGCAAAGATTATAATGATATCCTCTGCCATATGTTAGCCCCTGAGTACGAATCTGTACCGCATCCGGTTCAAAAATGTACTGTATCAAAGATGCCTATCCGGTTTACACTGTACGGTACAATTTTGAACTTCTTTATATTCTTTTTATGGTTAAACGCAGACCAAGCCCAGACCAAGCCCAGACAAAACCCAGAGAAACCCCAGACTTTGGGTGGGTTAAAACTGCGTTTTTTCTGGTTTAAACATCAATTTTGAATGGGTTAGTATTTAAAAAGCCCTGAAGCAGGCCCTGAAAAGAACATGCCCCGATGTAGTACATTTTTGATTTTGTACACATCGGGGCGGTCAATTTTGTATCACCAGCAGGCAAGGTTCCCGGAGCGCCAAAACGCTGAAACCTACGCCCAACCGGCGCACCAACATTGTTTACGGGTAATTATGTAGTAGTAATAAAATTTATTGATACCGGATAATAATTGAAACGTATTATCGTTTCAATGGTGTTTTTACTAGTTCCGGTATCTATACATGCTGTTACCTATAACCCGTTTAAGGCTATAGTGAAGAAAGGATGTAAGAGGCTGAACATAGGTTATAACACAGTCACTTAGTTCTCATTTAATAATATCAGGGTATGAACCGGCTTCTCTAAGCCGGTTTTCTTATTTATACCCTCACTTAGTTTTTTGAGGCGGCTTGTGCTGCTGAACTTTAGCAAGAAAATAATGCCGCCCTTGAAAAAAGGCGGCCTTTTTGCCCTATGCACTATTTAACCCCTATTAGAAAGTTTATATAACTTAAATTTCTTTTTTCGGTAGCTATATGATAAGAAACAACGAAAGGGGTAGATATCTTAAGTAATTCTTTCAGATTTTTTTTATCGGGATATCCGCTGCTGTTTTTTCAAAAAGGGAATAGTAATAATACCGATATTCAATACACGTTTTTCCTGCAATAGCATTATTACTTAGGATCATTCTATGTACATGTCACCGTTAGATGCTGAAATTACCAGCAAGTACAATCACGCATTAAAAAAAATACCCCGGGGTTACCGGGGCATACATGTTCTTTGTGGATTTATTTATTGAACCGCCTATGCAAGGTCCATCTGCGGCTTGTTCTGTAAAATATTTTCTATTTGCTCCTGTACTTCGGGTGTCAATACTTTCAGCGCCTCCAATGCTTTCAGGTTCTCCTGTAATTGTTCGGTTTTGGTAGCACCCAGGATAGCCGTGGTCACATTCTGATTTTTTATAGTCCATGCAATGGACAGGGCCGCCAGTGAAACATTCAGTTGTTTGGCCAGTTCGGTGAGCTGTTTTACCTTTTTTAATTTTTCATCCTGGATCCATCTGTCCTTTAACCAGCCAAAGCCTGAAATGGCCAGCCTTGAATCGTCAGGAATGCCTTCATTATATTTTCCGGTCAAAAAGCCGGCTGCCAGCGGGCTCCAGATGGTGGTTCCCAGGCCCACATTCTGAAACACGGGCAGGTAATCCATTTCCATTTTATGCCGTTCGAACATATTGTATTGCGGCTGCTCCATCACAGGGCCTATAAGACAATACTGTTGCGCCACCCGGTGCGCTTCCATAATTTCGGCGCCGCTCCACATGCTGGTTCCCCAATACAAACCTTTGCCCTGTTGTATCAGGTTGTGCATGGTCCAAACCACTTCTTCAACAGGCACCGTAGGATCGGGGCGATGGCAGAAATACAGATCGAGGTAATCCTGCTGCAGTCGGCCCAGCGCTTCATGGCAGGCCTCTACAATATGTTTTCTGCTTAAGCCTGTCTGATTGGGTTTGCTGTTCTTCCGCCAGCCAAAAAATACTTTTGAGGACAACACATAGGAGGTACGGTCCCAGTTCTTTTGTTTCAGCACGCGGCCCATCATTTTCTCACTCTCACCCAACGCATAGCCTTCCGCATTATCAAAAAAATTAATGCCCGCATCATACGACATGCCCATTAAGGTATCTGCTAGACTATCATCTATTTGTTTGTGAAATGTTACCCAGCTGCCAAAGGAGAGAACGCTCAGCTGAACGCCCGACCGGCCCAATCGTCTGTATTCCATAAAAATGTGTTTAGGAACCAAATGTAAGGCTGAAGGGCTTTAGCCAACAAAACTTTATTGGGTCTATTGCGGCATTCCATTTTGAGGCACCAGCATGGGGCCTGAACTGCTGTAAAAAGTGTAGGAAGTAAGATCCTGGGCGGCGCGCAACCCGTTTTTGGCAAAGATTATTTTATCCCGCTGGTATACGTGGGCGGGTTTATCGGTGTAGAATTCTTTTTTATCCTGGTCCCACCAAAGCTCCTGGGTGCGTAGGGTATCGCCATTTTTAAGGCTTTGCACCAGTACACTGTCGCGCAACAGTACTTTATGGTCATACTCTACATACTTGGCATAACGGGAATCCACCGTGCTTTCTACAACGGTGCTGTCATTATAAAAATCAACATGCATGGTACGGGGAAATTCCATATAGGGCGAATCAGCCTGTACCCGTAGCATATACGGTGAGGTGAGTTTGGCTTTTACGGTGCCCGACTGACTTAAATAGCTTTCAACATTTCTGGCCTCTTCAACAGCTACCTGCTTTTTAAAGAATTTGTCAACCTCTTTTTCATCGTTCTCACAAGCCGTAAATACAAAAAAACAACCCATCAACAGGGTTGCGGTAACAAAATAATATGTAATCCTGGTTCTTCGCATATTTCGCCTGCTAACAACTACATTCTATTATACATTATTGTGTTCGCTGATAGCATAAAGTCCCTTGAAAATCAGGTCGGGGTCTGCAAATATCCTGTTTTTCAAATGATACACAAAATAGGGTGCATCGCCCCCGGTTAAGACCACGTTAAAGTTCCTGTACCGCTCGGCATAGGCGTTTATCATGCCATCTATTTCTTTGGCCATTCCCAGAATAACGCCACTGAGTATATTGGTACGGGTATCGTAGCCTATCAGGGGTAAATTCCAGTCCTTTTCAACCAGGGGAAGTTTGGCGGTAAACAGCTTTAATGATTTAAACCGCATTTCCATACCCGGTGATATTCCACCCCCCAAAAACTCTTTGTTCTTATTAACGAAATTATAGGTGATGGCGCTCCCCAACCCTATTACCAGATTGTTATGTGTGGGAAAAAGATCAACGGCGGCGGCCATCAGCGCCAGGCGATCGGCCCCAATATCCGAAGGCTTACCAACAGGTGTGGTGATGGGTATTTTTGACTGGTGATTGAGTTTATGGAACCGGGAGGCTGCAGTCAGCAGCTGCTCCATTTCAGGATTATGATTTACTACTGATGACAGTATTGATTTGGCAGGTTTATAAGTAGCAATCAGGTGTTGTATGGTGTCATTGCTATCATTTTCCAGTATCAGCACCTCCTGTAATTCCCTGTTATTAAACACGGCACATTTCAACCGGGTATTGCCGAAGTCAAAGCAAAGCGTAGTTGTATGAACCAATCTGTATAGATTTAAACGGTTTCCTGGATCAAATACCGGATGAAGAAATGTGATTTTTTTGTTTCCGCCAAAAAAGATTCTTCAGGAATGTACTACAGATCGAAGTCAAACGCCGATAAATTCCGGAAATGCCCGTTCAGTTTTACTTTTTCTTTTAACTGTTCCATTTCCAGTAACATGGGCAATACTTTTTGTAAATGCCGTTTTATAAACTCCTGCCGTTGCAGTTCTTTCATCAACCCTAAAAACTCATATTCTTCCTCGAGCGACATACCCGCATGATGCCCCACATCATAAGACCTTAATTCCTCTTCGGGCTTTTTAAAATCTTTTGAAATATTCAACAGGCGATGCATTTCCTTCACCCCTTTCACTACTTTTTGCATCAGCTCCCGGTTGCCGGCATCATCATTTTCGGGATAGTTTACAATGGCGCCGCTGTATAATTTATCGGGCACCTGTTTAATTACCTCCAATACCCGAAAAATGCGCAACCCTTCTGTCTTGATATCCATTTCGCCGTTCTCATATGTTTGCACTATTTCGTTCACCTGCACCAGGGTGCCCAATTCCTGCAACCTGTTATTTACAACCGACGGAATACCAAAGGTTTTTTTGGCTTCGAAGCATTCACTTATCAATTGCTTATAGCGAGGCTCAAAAATATGGAGATGTACTTTTTCGCCTGGAAAAACTACTACGCTCAGGGGGAATATGGGAATAAAATTTGTCATAACACTTACTCTTTTTTCACTTATGACCGCAATCTACCACTTTGTGATTATTTCATAAAATTGAACAGTATTCAACTATTTTTGTTCAAAATACCCTGTCATTGAAAAATATTCCGCGCAATATTATTATCAGTCGAACCGACAGTATTGGCGATGTAATACTTACACTGCCTGTAGCGGCGGTGTTAAAACAGCATTTTCCCAATACCACTATTGCCTTCCTGGGAAAATCATATACACGGCCCGTTATTAACGCCTGTAAGCACGTGGATGTTTTTATCGATGTTGAGGATTTTTTAAACAATCCTGTTTTAATTGCAGGAGAAAAGCCTGACTGCATACTGCATGTTTTCCCTGTTTCGCGCATTGCGAAAAGGGCCAGACAGTTAAAAATTCCTTTGCGCATAGGCACTACCAATCGTCTTTATCACTGGTTTACCTGCAACAAGCTGGTAAAATTAAGCCGTAAAAAATCAGACCTGCACGAAGCACAATTGAATCTGAAATTGTTAGAAGCGTTCGGCATTAACGAAAGTTTTTCGCTGCAACAAATTGGGCAATTGTTTGGACTAGAAAAAATACAACCGCTGCCTGCTGCGCTTACTTCACTGATACAAAAAGAAAAGTACAATGTTATCCTTCATCCCAAATCGCAGGGAAGCGCGCGGGACTGGCCATTGGAAAATTTTCTACAGTTGATTGAAACGCTCAATAAGGATAAATTCAACATTTTTATTTCGGGCACTGCGAAAGAAAAAGAACGTATGCAATGGCTGTTTGATAAAGCAGGCAGCCAGGTAACGGATATTACCGGCAAAATGAGCCTGCCCGAATTCATTGCTTTTATCCAACATTGCGATGGGCTGGTGGCCAACAGCACAGGCCCCATTCATATTGCCGCCGCCCTGGGTAAAGATGCGTTGGGCATCTACCCGCCTATGCGCCCCATACATCCCGGGCGGTGGGCGCCGCTGGGTGCAAATGCGCAGGTTTTTGTTTTGAATAAAGAATGTGTTGCGTGTAAGGGTAATGTTAATCCCTGTCAATGTATTATGGATATTCCCGCTGCCTGGATAAGCGAAGCACTTAATAAAAGATACCAGCATAAATTGGGTAAATCATGAACTGGCAATCGTTATTAACCCGGCTGCAACAGGGCGATATGAAAGCCATTGCCCGCAGCATTTCTTTAGTGGAGAACGAAACGCCCGGCTATGAAATATTGCTGGGGGCATTGCCTGCTACCTCGGTTCCTATCATTGGTATTACCGGTCCTCCAGGGGCTGGCAAAAGCACCCTCACCGATGCGATGATCGGCGAATGGGTAAGCCAGGGAAAAAGAGTAGCCGTGCTTTGTGTGGACCCTTCCTCTCCTTTTAATATGGGCGCTGTACTGGGCGATCGTATTCGCATGAGCGAATGGTATATTAATCCGAATGTATTTATCAGGTCGCTGGCTACCCGTGGTTCGCTGGGTGGATTACATCCAAAGATCATCGAGATCACGGAATTGCTGAAAGCAGCGCCCTTCGATTTTATTATAGTTGAAACTGTAGGCGTTGGACAAAGTGAAGTGGAAATTGCCGGCCTGGCCGATATGACGTTGGTAGTGCTTGTTCCCGAAGCTGGTGATGATATTCAAACTATGAAGGCCGGTCTTTTAGAGATCGCCGATCTGTTCATTGTAAATAAATCCGACCGCCCCGGCGCCGACCAGTTTGTAAAAAACTTACTGGGTATATCATCGATGGGGAACCGCCCTATTCCTGTGCTGAAAACCATTGCGCATGAAAGAAAAGGAATCGCACCTATCATGACGGCTATCAGCGAACATCAGCAACAACCCCACCACATAGATAAAAATATTCAGCTGCTCACCCAGCGCGCCCTGCATCTTATTCAACATAAACGCATGCAGGATATAAACAGGCAGGCGCTTTATACCGAGATAAAAAACGCATACCTCGAGAACAGGTTCAACCTGTATCAGCTGGTTGCACAATACGCCTGATCCCGGAAGAAATATAAAAATTATTTGCCCTTGTGTTAAAACAGGGTATTTTTGGCCAAATCCCACTGATTCATGAAAGTGACCGCATTTTCCTATATAAGAAACGGGTTTATTTATGACTATCCTTTTATTGAGTCCATACAATCGGTGTTGCCGCTTTGCGATGAGTTCATTATGGTAATAGGCGATTCTATCGATGGTACCCGGGAAGCGGTTGCGGCCATGAACAATCCCAAGATCAAGATCATAGATACAGTGTGGGACGAGCAAGCGCGTGCCAATGGATTGGTTTTTGCTCAGCAATCAAACATTGGTCTCGATCATGCCACTGGCGACTGGGCCTTTCATATCCAGGCTGATGAGGTGATCCACGAAAAAGATTACCCGGCCATCAGAAAAGCCATGACCGATTATCTGAATGATAAAAGTGTAGATGGCCTTTTATTTCGTTTCATCAATTTCTTTGGTGATTATAAACACTACGGTCCCTCAAGAAGATTTCATAATAAAGAGATCCGCATCATTCGCCCCCTGCCTTCCATTCGCTCCTACCGCGATTCGCAAGGATTCAGAAAATACAATGACCCCGCCAATTTCCTGGAAGAAAAGGGGGAGAAATTACAGGTGAAGCTGATCGATGCAACAGTTTACCATTACAGTTATGTAAGAAATCCTGAAAAACAGGCGAAGAAAACAATTGAAATGGCCAAGCGATATCACGACGATTCCAAACTGCTTGAGTTAGGTGAAAAGTTTAAAAAGGGTTTTGATTTCACCCTGGTTGATGTATTGGAAGAATTTAAAGGCTCACATCCCGCCATCATGCAAAACCGCATCAACAGCCAGGACTGGGTATTTGATTACAAGCCTGTCAAAAACAATATGTCCCTGAAGGAAAGAGTGTTGTATGCCATTCAAAAATTAACGGGGAAACAACTGTTCACTTATAAGAATTACCGCATCATTTAAAGCGGAGGCTTTTAGTTATTGTCCTTCCACCAGCGGTAACCAATATAGCCGATGATTAAAAATGGAGTAAGCCCCAGGTAAATAATACCCCAGTTCAGGGCTTGGGCAGGCCTTTCGCCTAATTGCTGGGCGGTCCTTGTGCAAATGGAGCATTGAGCCCACAAATCGGCAGGTAGAAAAAACAGCAGCAGCAATAAGATCACGATCAAACTTCCTCTTGCCATAGCAAATAAATTACGGCGCAAAAATACAACGAAAAACTTTTACTGCTTTATATATTAAATTTCTGAATTCAGTGGGCTTAGCGCTTATTTTTCCGTTGCAGGTGCAGGAGTTTGGCGTATTTGGCCAGGGTGGCATGTGACGCGTAACGGGCAATGATAAAGCCGTTGTAGCCATCGAGAAAGCCGCGTTTGAAGATATACCCTGAGATAAAAGCTATAAAGGGATTGATGACCAGTTTTACCAGGCTGGCTCTTTTCCCCTGTTCATACATGGCCTTTGACTGAATAGTGGTGAACTTGTTCGTCTGTTCCATTATCTGATCAATGCTGTCATAGGTATAATGCAACATATCGCCCTTTAATTGTTTCAGCGTGGCGCCCTCATTCATCTCTATTTTATCGTGCGGATTCACCCCACCCCATTTTCCCTTTTTCCGGCTGATGAGGCGGACCTTC
>JAJKIL010000062.1 GCA_021154515.1 Niastella sp.
AGACCGAGACCGCATTTTAATTGATGTACTTTTCATCCTACTTCCATTTAATGGTAAATAATTGTTAACCAATCACTTAATATAGTCGCCTAGGATATGACTATTGTTGAATAATTTGGTTAACTGTTTCTTTAAAACACTAAGATTTTGCGCTTTACGCATACAATAGGAAGCTCCAGAGTCTAAAGCCTTCTTTTGGTCGGCTTCATTAATACTGGTTGAATAGATGATGAATGCAGAATGGCCTATTGGGTCATTTCTTTTGAGTTCTTCCAGGCAAATAAAACCATTATCCTTTGGCATATTGATATCAATAAAAACGATTTCCGGATGGAACTCTTGCAAACTCCGAATGGCATCCTCAAGATTACTGGCCCACATACAAGTAGACTGATTATTAGTTGCTTCTAATGCCATTTTTAAAATATAAAACTCATCTTCATCATCATCAATAAGTAATATAATTTTTGGCATATTCATTTTGAAAAGGTTTAATTATAGAATAAATGTTGGAACTGTAATTCACATTCTATTACGTTCGTTAAACAGTAAGTTCAACTGTTACGCATTCCTTTATAAAAGACATTATTAACTATAGAAAAATTTTGAGTAGGTTGACTCAAAAAAATTGGAGATATGTATGTATGATCATACGGTAATTTCCGCAGTGAGCCAAAGTTAAATTTTTGTGGAAAAAAAACAAAAAAATATTCGGATTCCTGAAAAGACAGGTAAGATCTGGCGCTGTTTAAAATCTATTATCTGGACAGCAACCATTTCTTATAACTTTGAAAATAAGCAAGCTATGAAATGACATCATCTTCTAATAATAAACACTAATAATTATGGCTTTCTTGTGATTGGACTAATAAAAGTGGAGAGTTGCTTATCAAGTCAATTAGGTAATGTCATCCATACTGAACGGAACGCCCAACGCCACAAAGATAATTTTAACCTGTTCAACGGAATAATAATGGCCTTTTCTTTCGTAATATCTGGCTCTATGGGTTCCTTTTTTCCTTTCGGTTAATAGTTTAAATCCTATTTCTTTTCCCATTTCTTTTAAACAACGATTGAATTCTTGGTTGGAAGGAACTGGTAGCAGGCGGTTCTTGCGAACACACACGGGATGATTTTTATAGTTTTCAAAAATCCTCTTTACAATAGGAAGAATGGGTAAAGTTTCTTCCTGACCAGTTTTTTGCCGATTGCGGCTCATCCATAATTCGTTATCTATTCCAATAAAAGTATCTTCCGGTTCGGCACCATGTATATCAGCATATGCATAGCACAAAAAAGACATTGCAACATATATATCTCTTGTTTCATTATATTTTTGCTTTGAGAAATTAAAGCGTGCAAAATATTCCATGTCTTGCAGGGTCATCCAGTTCATATCCGTTTCATTATAACTGCATTGGAAGGTGGAAAAAATATTGGCACTTACCCATTTATTTGAAACCGCCCTATCCAGCATTTCTTTTATGCATTGGGCATATTTGGTTGCTGTATTTTCTTCACAGAAGTGATGAACCATATTATATGTTTTCAGATCTTCCAAAAATTTGAACTCCAGTTTTGCAAGTGGAATATCAAAAATATTGAAGCGGTAATTCAAAAAAGCTAAATACCGTTTTTTACGGCCAATCCATTTTTCAAGTGAGTTTACAGACCGGTTGTTTGTAAGAGTTAATTGCAGAAAGTGTAACAGATATTCATCAATAGTTAGCATGAGGGTTTTTACCCGGCTGTCGTTATCAAAAATGGGACGGCATTCTTGTGCAAGTTTTTCAACCTTTATTTTAATTCTTCTTTTTGCATTTCAAACAACTCTATTTTTTCAGGACTGGCTTCCATTCGTTCTTTGGTCCTTTTCATTTTTTTGCACAGACCTACATATTCTAGGATAAGAGAATCAAGTTGTTCACTGAATTGTAGATTTTCTAATTTTTGTTGATATAGATCTTTCCCATTAATCGGGGTCTGATAAGCGAGGATGACTGTTTGTGGCAGGGCAATCTTATCTTTTACCTGAACTAGATCAAAGTGCCGCTCCAGGTCAGCTTTAATCTGACCGAGCTTTTTATTGATTTGTTTTGAGTTTGGTGTAGTAGGGTAAACCGTTTTTGTTTTTGCGTTCCAATCACCTGGTAAAATCTGTATCCCGGAAGAACACTCGTCCTTTAAACCATCAATCGTTACCCGTATGTAAATTGTCGTTTTTCCCTGTTTATTCAGTTTTTGATTTTTCGGAAATAATAAGATAGAAAGGTTTTGTTTGACATTCATACTGCATCTTTTTAAAGGTTTTAAAATTTCTTTTTAAATCAACCAGTGTGTCATCTCAAAATGGTGACCAATAAAGATAGGTCACCGAATTGGTCACCATTTTACTTGTATCCGTTTGAATTTTTTTGATATAGAAAAGTGCAGCAAATGCAGACGGGACGTGAATTTTAATAGAAAAGGCCCGTCTTTTGACGAGCCTAGATGTGAACCGGATTGGATTGTTTTCAAACCATTTAAAAGGAGATTTAACCAAGCTGCATGCGCTTAAATCAATGATACTAGGCACCATGCATTGTTCCGAGTAAATAAATAATATACTCTTTGCAGATATAGTAGGTGACTTATTAACGAATTGCAATGGATTCAAGGTATCTCTTTCACCAGAAGCGCAGTGGATTTTTCATCTCCAATAAAAATTAAACGCTTAAAGCCGTAATCGAGGCTTTTGCTTTTTGATTTCTTTTACTTCATTATCTTCACTTAACGAAGATGGTTTTATTGGTTGTTCCTTTGTAATAAAAGACCGAATAATCAAAATAGAAAAAATAATTGGCTACGTTTTTGAAGCTCTCATTGAAGTTGATTTTAACATTCCTTTCTGTAATTGGGAGACCATTTTGTTCAGACTTCTAAAAGCAACGCGCTCGACAGATTGAGTAGCTGTTTGAATCACTTCTTTTGGCTTTAACTGGCAAGAATGGGTATTAACCAAAAAGTCACAAGTTCTCTGCGACAATTTCCGGAATAATTTGTCGCAATACTAGCTTTTGTGACAATTTAAAGGCGCATTTTGACGTATAAATCCGTAAATTGTCGCATAAAATGTAATAAAATGAGCCAAAGTTACAAGGTGATCCAACAAATTGAAGCAATAATAAGGGTTCTTAGCTCATTAGAACAAGGGGCCTCTATTGAAGAAATTAAAGCTTTATCCGGTCTTGATGTAGAGCTGCGCACCCTTCAAAGACGATTGGCCGATCTCAAGAAATCAGGATTAGTAAAAATATCCGGTGATAAACGTTCTACCCGGTATTACTATGCCTTACCCCGAATAGTACAGTCAGGGTCAGGTATTGAAAAAACTACTCAGCCAGAAGATACAAACTTATTACCCTTGTCCGAAGAAAGTCAGGAAATACGGTCGCTTGTATTGCTTCCTGAACTACGTCGTAAACCCGTTGGATATAACCGTGAATTCCTCGAAAACTATCAGCCTAACATTGACAGCTACTTGATGCCCCATGAAAAGCAAAAATTGGCAGAGATCGGAAAAACAACAATAAATAATCAACCAGCTGGTACTTATGCCAAGGAAATTCTAAACAGGTTGCTTATCGATCTATCCTGGAACTCCAGTCGCCTGGAAGGCAACACTTACTCTTTATTGGATACTGAGCGGCTTATAGTGCAAGGTCACGCAGCAGACAGCAAGTCAGCTATGGAAGCGCAGATGATCCTTAATCACAAGGAGGCTATCGAATTTATCGTACAGGGCGCAAATGACATTGGGTTTAACCGTTATACCATCCAGAATTTGCATGCACTGCTTTCAAATAACCTTTTGCCCAATCCGTCAGCATCAGGCAGGCTACGTACATTTGCAGTGGGAATTAGTAAATCGGTCTATACACCGCTTGCAATGCCGCAACTAATCGAAGCGATGTTTGAAAAGATGCTGGAAAAGGCGGAGCAAATTCAAAATCCGTTTGAACAGTCCTTTTTTGTCATGGTCCATATCCCTTACCTGCAACCCTTTGATGATGTGAACAAGCGTGTATCTCGGCTGGCTGCAAATATTCCGCTAAACCGTCATAACCTTTCACCACTATCATTCACCGATGTTCCCAGTGATCTTTACACACAAGGTATGTTGGGTGTATATGAATTAAACCGTATAGAGCTTCTGAAAGATATATTCCTATGGGCGTATGAGCGCTCATCGCTGCGTTATGCTGCAGTTCGCCAATCACTGGGAGAACCAGATCCATTCCGCATGAAGTATCGTGAACAGATGCGCACTCTTATAACAGAAATAATTTCAAGATCGCTTGGACGTGAAATTGCCATAACTTTAATAAATGAAAGATCCTTGCAATTACCTTCAAACGATCGGGCAAAATTCATTGAGACTGTGGAAACGGAACTTATGTCATTGCATGATGGGAACTTCGCACGTTACTGGACAACGCCTGCTGAGTTCAGAAGGTGGAAAGATGTATGGAATATCTCAATGTAAATAGCGGCTCCGATTGAATAATAATCCATAAAATGTTTTGAAATGTCATTAAAGCATCGATGAATCCTTTTAACATCTGAACGTATGCGTTTCTGTTCTGATAAAATTTGCAGCAATAGGTCTATTTCGGTAACCATAAATAAAGGTTTTACACCTTTATAACATTTCTACCCACTGTTGTTATTCGGCAGATTTTTTTTATTATAAATTGCGTTATGAAACCCATTACTATGCCTGACAACAAAAACACAACTAAAAAGATATTAGATAAGATTGCCCTAATGGAGGCTTTTGCAGAAAGCATTCTTACTGAATGCCGAGCAGTACGAAAACTTTTGGAATCAGAAACTTCTTCAGATAGCGATAATATGCCCTTAAGTCCTATTGCAATGCAGGCTAGAATGGATTTACGAGCTAAAATTTTAAAAGCAACAAAAACCGGAAAAAAGAAATAAATCAAGTTGCGCGCAGTAAGCATTTAACCTCGGCTATTAGGTTGGAGTTTTCATTTTCTCTTTAAGTTCTTCCACTGAAGAAAGTAAGCATCTAACAATTCCGCCCTTTCGCGCTTGAAACTTAAGAGTCCATGGTTGTGAATAGTTGCCAGTTTTCTGCTATCCCAGCCTGTAATTAATTTCACTCCATGGGCAGTAATCCAAACCTCCTTGTCTCTTTCGACCTTGTAAACCTGTTGTCTCCATTTGGCAAAGAAATCTTTTTCACTCTTAATTTTATGGAAAAAATGGTTTAGCGGGAAATCTCTAAACGCTGCCTGATGGGGAAATGTTCTATGGGAGCTGATGATGCCGAAGATATGAAAATCAACTTCAATAAAAAAGGCCTGGAAATTCCAAGCCTTTATAATTTCTGTAAACCTTATCCCAATTCCTACCCTTAAACCTACAATCAACTTATTTGCTTCTGTGTGAACCGGATTGGAATTTCTTCAAACCAGTTGAAAAATGATATGAACCAACTATACAATATCAAGGCTATGATCTCTAATGAATTAGGCGGGTTCTAAATTTGTTATACCGGATGAGTTTGATAGATGGTAGAACTCAAGAAACAAACTGATCAAGGCCCCTATTGCATCTGGCGCATCCTCTGGACTATAGTGTCCCGCATGGGGTAATTCGCAGACCAGACCCGAAGGAAACGCAGCCCGGAAAAGCGGAATAAAATGTTTTGCCTGCAGCGTTTTATCAGCGGAACCCCATATGGCAAGGGCGGGGAGGCGGCTTATGCTGTCACGCACGCTGTCAGATGGCGCTTCAAATGTGTGCATGCCCGTTGCAAATCCTTTTGCCCATCCAAGTATGCCCAGGCATTCACGCTTTGTAGTAAACGCAGCCCGGTAGGCCTCAATCCATGTATCCGTAATCAACTCATTCCGTTCAACCCCGTTTAGTTTGAGGGTGCTTAGTATATTGTAATAGGCTTCATTCAACACCTGCTCCAGTCTTTTTTCTGATTCCGCTTTAACAATCCATTGAAACCAGGGAGATGTCTCAGCATTGGCTGCCAGTGTCTG